>NZ_JBHUEO010000106.1:0-1683 GCF_042680885.1 Siminovitchia sediminis
TGATTTTGTATGGAGCAACTTTATCACCGCCATATTTTGTTATTTTTATTTTAACAAATTAAAACGGTGAAAGAACAAATATTATAAATAATTAAAAAGGCTGTCGAGGGTTTCTCGACAGCCTGAAAGACAGGCTTATGCCTGTCTTGCTTAAATTATTCATCGGTTAGTTGTGGTGCCTGAGTATCTTCAGCTTCATTCTCACGGGATTGTGATTCTTCAGTATCAGTCCCTTGGGATGGAGCGTCATCTTCTGCACCAGTTTCTTGCGGTTCGGATTCTCCAGCTGCAGGATCCTGCTCCATTTCATTGGCTGGTTCTTCCTGCTCCGTTTCAGCTGCTTCCTCTTTCACATTTTCCAAAGCGGTAAACGGCTGTCCGAAAAAGTCCAGCGGGTTGAGTGCCGTATTGTCTTTTCGAATTTCAAAATGCACGTGATTTTTCGCTTCTTTATTCAGCTGGCTTGTCCCTGATGTAGCAAGAACTTGTCCCTGCTTGACTGTGTCACCGGATTTCACCTGAATATCCTTGATGGATTGGTAAATGGTTTTTACGCCATTTTCGTGCTCCACTTCAATGACATTTCCTAGCAAAGAATCATTGCGTACAGCAGATACTTTCCCGCTGAGAGATGCTAATACTTCAAATTCGGAGCCGTCCCTCATGGCAATATCAATACCCGTATTCGGGCGGTATGTGTTCCCATCTACAATGAGTGCAGCTTCCTGCTCTTCTATGGATGCATTGGCGTCATAGAATTGTGTAATATAGTCCACTTCTTCTTCGTTCTTAACTGGAACTGAGATATTTTCAAATGACTGGTTTACCTCAATGGCGGCATCATTATTGTCCATGCCGGTCAACTCTTGGCTATCTTCCGTCAAGTTGGAATCGTCTGCCGTGTTATCCCCGGATGCCTGATACCAAAAAATCATCGAAATGAGCAATGCAGCACTGGCAAGATAAATGGCTGGAAACACCCACCGCTTTTTAAAAAATTTTTGTAGAGAAGATCGCTTCTTTTCTTCCTCTCTCATTTTCATCACCTCTGCCATCATTGTGAACAGAAAGGCAGAATTATATACTTAAAAACAATAAAAACACTTCTTATTTTTTGATAAAAAGTGCTTTTTATACAAAAAACCGTAAATTTCCTTCAAAATGAAGACAGTCATTGGAATTGATTGCCAAATCATGCTGTTATGCGCCTTCAAAGTTAACATGAAAAGGGGGCTGTCTAAATAGCCCCTAAAATAAATCAGGAGGAGAAAACCGAATCGTTTTTCTCCTCCTGATTTTGCATTTGTGGGCTTTTTTCCTAAAAGCAGCTGGCGGATGCCCGCCACTTTCAGGAAGTTATGGGCCAAGGCCACCAGTCCGAATTCCACGTGGACCTTTTCGAGGCCACGCAGAGAGAACCGGCGGAACGACCGATTGCCCTTGATGTGACCGAACACACTTTCTACTTCGACTTTTCGTCGGGAGTAGATTTCTGCGTTCTTTTCACATTCAAGGGCTGTCTTGGCCTTTGCCTTCATTTCTTCATAGACCATATTTAAATGGACCTGCCGGTTGCCTTTGGCTTTTGTGCATCGGGCTTTCAAGGGACATCCGGAACAGTCCTCACATTCATAAATTTTATAGCTTTGGATATAGCCTGAGGCATTCTTTTTGTTTCGGTAT
>NZ_JBHUEO010000107.1:0-927 GCF_042680885.1 Siminovitchia sediminis
AAATCGGATTCAAAGTGCGAAATCCGAGTTCAAAGCGCGAAAATCGGATTCAAAGTGCGAATTCCGGATTCAAAGCGCGAATTCCGAGTTCAAAGCGCGAACTCCCGATTCAAAGCGCGAACTCCCGATTCAAAGCGCGAATTCCGAGTTCAAAGCGCGAAAATCGGATTCAAAGCGCGAATTCCCGATTCAAAGCGCGAACTCCCGATTCAAAGCGCGAATTCCGAGTTCAAAGCGCGAACTCCCGATTCAAAGCGCGAATTCCGAATTCAAAGCGCGAATTCCCGATTCAAAGTGCGAAATCGTGATTCAAAGTGCGAATTCCAGTGCGAATTCCCGATTCAAAGTGCGAAAATCGTGATTCAAAGCGCGAACTCCCGATTCAAAGCGCGAACTCCCGATTCAAAGTGCGAATTCTGTGGTCAAAGTGCGAAATCGTGATTCAAAGTGCGAATTCCGGATTCAAAGCGCGAATTCCGAGTTCAAAGCGCGAATTCCAAGTTCAAAGCGCGAAAATCGGATTCAAAGCGCGAAAATCGGATTCAAAGTGCGAATTCCCGATTCAAAGCGCGAACTCCCGATTCAAAGCGCGAACTCCCGATTCAAAGTGCGAATTCCGGATTCAAAGCGCGAAAATCGGATTCAAAGCGCGAATTCCGAGTTCAAAGCGCGAACTCCCGATTCAAAGTGCGAATTCCGGATTCAAAGCGCGAAAATCGGATTCAAAGCGCGAAAATCGGATTCAAAGCGCGAACTCCCGATTCAAAGTGCGAATTCCGGATTCAAAGCGCGAATTCCCGTTTCAAAGTGCGAAATCGTGATTCAAAGCGCGAATTCCGAGTTCAAAGCGCGAAATCGTGATTCAAAGCGCGAACTCCCGATTCAAAGCGCGAATTCCGAGTTCAAAGCGCGAAAATCGGATTCAAA
>NZ_JBHUEO010000108.1:0-565 GCF_042680885.1 Siminovitchia sediminis
GGCGCCGCCAGTTAAACGGCACTTGTTCTTCCCTGATAACAGAGTTTTACGACCCGAAGGCCTTCGTCACTCACGCGGCGTTGCTCCGTCAGACTTTCGTCCATTGCGGAAGATTCCCTACTGCTGCCTCCCGTAGGAGTCTGGGCCGTGTCTCAGTCCCAGTGTGGCCGATCACCCTCTCAGGTCGGCTACGCATCGTCGCCTTGGTAGGCCGTTACCCTACCAACCAGCTAATGCGCCGCGGGCCCATCTGTAAGTGACAGCATAACCGTCTTTTAACCTCTCTTCATGCGAAGAAAGAAGTTATCCGGTATTAGCCCCGGTTTCCCGGAGTTATCCCAGTCTTACAGGCAGGTTGCCCACGTGTTACTCACCCGTCCGCCGCTGAATCCGGGGAGCAAGCTCCCTTTCATCCGCTCGACTTGCATGTATTAGGCACGCCGCCAGCGTTCGTCCTGAGCCAGGATCAAACTCTCATAAAAGATGTTTGTTAGCTCATTTTAAAGCTGACTAAAAATCATAAATTATTGACGTTTCGTTTCGTTCAGTTTTCAAAGATCAAACT
>NZ_JBHUEO010000109.1:0-2085 GCF_042680885.1 Siminovitchia sediminis
ATTCCCCCGGCAGGGGGAATGTCTTTAATCACTAAGTGGCTCACCCATGTCATAAGGTGGCTCTATTTTATGTCACAAGTGGCTCAAAAAGATGGCAAAGCTGGCTCTATCCCATGGCAATATTCAGGTATTCGGATTTTGTGGTGGAAAAGGGCTTATAAGTCTCCCTTTTCCAATTTCTTAATAAGTGTGGAAAAATCGACACCATAGTTTCCTGTTATCACGTGGTCTGTTACTTCATCCCAATATTTCAATACAAAATCCCTTTTCATAAAGTATCTTCATTCTATTGACTTTAACGTAACGTAATACTTTATAGTAGTAATTGAAGGAGTGTAACCGTCAAGTAGTTCTGAACAGTTTCTGCTCATTAATTTTGAACACTTTTCGCTTGAAATAAAGTCTCACGATATTTGATCCTGTGACTGGCTCCGTCAAAGTGTAGAACTTCAGAGCGGTGGAGAAGGCGATCAAGGATCGCCGTAGTAATACCCTGGTCCCCAAGTAACTCTCCCCACTCTTCTGGTCCTTTGTTTGATGTTAGAATGATAGAACTTCGTTCATAGAGATAATTGATCAGATGAAAGAACAGATTTGCTTCATTCTGATCCATGGCCATGTACATCAGGTCATCAATGATGACAAGGTCAGCACCTCTGATCCGTTTCAGCTGCAGCTGGGATTTTCGAAGGTACTCTTCACTCTTCAACAGGGGGACCAACTCCCCCATGGAGATGAATGACACCCGGTATCCTCTGTTGATTGCTTCCAATCCCAGTCCAATGGCAATATGGGTTTTCCCAACGCCCGGTGGGCCCAAGAATATCAAATTGAATGATTCTTCCAGCCATGAGAGCTCCTGGAGTTGCCTTAACTGCCTCTCACTGAGTGTTGGAAGTTCTTTAAGGTCAAACTCATCAAGGCTCTTTTGGTAAGGAAACTTTGCCCATTTCAGATGCTTTTCAATCATTTTTTCTTCACGCCGTTTTTCCTCGTACGAAAGTAGTTCGCGGAGAAACTCCTGATATGTCCATGTTTGAGACTCTGCCTTTCTCAAAAAAGTCGGCAGTACTTTTGAAGTCTCCGCCATTCTTAGACGTTGAAACTGTTTCTGTAAATCTTCGACTGAAAAATCCATCTCAGGCACCTCCCAAGATCTTCAGGTAACCATCCAGTTCCCTGACGGAAGCTTTTTCTTTGTAATACTCGGAGATGGCCCCGGATCCGGGAATATCAGGGATTGTGTCCTGATGCCCTTGGATTCTGGCCAGGTGCTTTGCCACGTCATGAAAGTCGTTGGCGCTCCACAAACCCTTCTCCATACAAACATGCAGGGCTGGCTGGATGAACGGCCGAAAGTTCTTTACGGTCCTTTGAAGAATCTGAAGCTGGTCTCTTATGTACCTTGGATAACGCTGATGAATCTCATCAAGAAACTGTTGAATATTTTCTTTGTCTTCAAAGGAAGCTTTGACCGTATCCATGTATGCTTGTATACCTTTGGATCTATCCCTGGAATGGTGTGCATTCTTGATCAACTGGCCCTTTCCTTTGGAAAGGGGATGAACAGCCAAAAGCTCACCTTCAGGAGTCTTTTCAATAATCAGCTCATCTTCCTCAATCCGGACATGAACGATGTTATCTCCGTGTGGCTCATACGTTCCCAACGGAACAGAATAACGGTTCGATTGATATTTAATGATGTTGTCCTTATGCACTGTCCTTGTTATACTAGATCCATGGTTGCTTTCGAAAGAAAGCAGGGAGGAGACTTTTCGCAAGTGTGGCTTTTCCAGGGCGAACACTTCGAGAGGTCTCTTTTTTATTGTATTGTGCACCTGATAGTTTCCTTTTCTTTCAAGCCAGGCGAGGCACTGCTCGTTCCAGGTATCTATCTGATAAAATACCCGATTCTTCGCAAAGTTCCCTTTGATGAATTTCACCACGTTCTCAATCTTTCCCTTATTATGCGAAGCTTCGCATAAAAAAGGTTATGTATAGTTAATGATTATGTAAAGTAAGGAAGTAAATCTATTACCTTTCAGCAAATTATTATTGTTTTACTTTACATTATCACCCTATTGT
>NZ_JBHUEO010000110.1:0-1174 GCF_042680885.1 Siminovitchia sediminis
CTGGATGTCGCCTGCTTGGATTTAGAAGCATTTGCACTGAATCTTGCAATAAACGCTTGAAGTTCTTTTATTTTTTCTTCTTTCTTTTTGTTTGCTTCTTGGGCCATTTTTTGGGCCAGCTGGCTGGATTCATACCAAAAATCATAGTTTCCGACATAAATTTGGATGTTGCTGAAGTCAAGGTCAGCGATGTGGGTACATACCTTATTGAGAAAATGCCGGTCGTGAGATACGACAATGACCGTATTCTCAAAGTTGATCAGGAATTCTTCAAGCCATTGAATAGCTTTAATATCCAAATGGTTAGTAGGCTCATCCAGAAGCAAAATATCGGGTTTGCCAAATAAAGCCTGGGCAAGAAGGACTTTTACTTTTTCTGAACCGGTTAAATCCGCCATCTTTTTTGTGTGAAGCTCTTCTTCTATTCCCAGCCCTTTTAACAAGATTGCTGCTTCCGATTCGGCTTCCCACCCGTTCAGTTCAGCAAATTCACCTTCAAGCTCTGCTGCGCGCATTCCATCTTCTTCCGTAAAATCGGCTTTCATATAAATGGCATCTTTTTCCTGCATTATCTCATACAGGCGGCTGTGTCCCATGATCACTACTTTCAGTACTTCGTCCTCTTCATATTGGAAATGATCCTGTTTAAGGACTGCCACTCTTTCATTGGGGGAAATGGTTACAGTTCCCGTCTGTGCCTCCATCTCCCCGGACAAAATTTTTAAAAATGTGGATTTGCCGGCACCGTTTGCACCAATTAATCCGTAACAGTTACCGGGTGTGAATTTAACATTTATATTTTCAAATAATTTACGATCTCCGAAACGAAGCCCAATATTATTTACAGTTATCAAAATGATCCAATCCTCCTCAAGAAATTCCTTCCTATTATATCACTTTCAATGAACGAAGGGATAGACCATCAACCTTCTTTTTCTGTCTCTGGTATTTTATAATATATATGAGAAGAAAGATTTTAATAAAAGAGGGTTGAGTGTGGATAAATCAGCGATATTAATTGTTGAAGATGAAGAAAAGATAGCCAGAGTCTTAGAGCTGGAGTTATCTTTTGAAGGATACGAAACAGGAAAAGCATTTACGGGTTTAGATGGATTAAAGATGTTTCGTGAACAGTCATGGGATTTGGTGCTTCTTGATATTATGCTGCCTGAGA
>NZ_JBHUEO010000111.1:0-530 GCF_042680885.1 Siminovitchia sediminis
GGAAGTCATTGCTTTTGAAACATCTTCCAGTCCCAACCAAGAATTAATCTGCAGAACGATCCGGTCTGCCCAACAAAATAGAAAACTGAAAAACCTGGAAGGTGTGCTCATTCACAGTGATCGGGGGAGTGTCTATCGCTCCCTTTCCTACCATGAATTAAGCGAAGAACTTGGATTTACCCCCAGTATGTCGCGCAAGGCCAATTGCTGGGACAATGCGGTCATTGAAAGTTTCTTTTCGCACCTGAAAGTTGAATATCCGTTGTTCTGCTCTGATATGACTCTTGAGACCTGCAGGCAGGATTTGCTCTCTTATATCAGCTATTTTAATGAAAGAAGAATCCAGAAAAAGCTTGGTTATGTCGCTCCTAAAACCTATCTAAAAAACTTTAAAAAAGCAGCTTAGCCAGAGAGTTCGGAGCCACAGCGACAGCTGCCTGCCGTTGACTGCAGTGCCCGATTCTTGGCATGCGCCGGAAGGGGACGGGGCCCCGCCGACGAATGCCTAGCATCGGCTTGTCCGTGTTATC
>NZ_JBHUEO010000112.1:0-577 GCF_042680885.1 Siminovitchia sediminis
AACATCAGGGAATTCCGCCCACTTCATCAGTTTCTCGCTGTTCTTCCTCTCCCTACAGCCAAGTTCATAACTCAAGATCTCGTGGATGAATTCATGATAGGTCCATCCCTTTGCCTCGGCTTCCCTTAGAAGGTTAGGCAGTTCTTTTGCGGTCTCAGCCAATCTCAATGTACGGCATTTGTCCTGCAATGCTTCATATGGCTGGCTCATCTGCCCGCACCCCCTTGGAGGACACTGATATAAATATCTTCTTTTCTTTCAGGGGCGACCAGATCCTTATATTTCTCATTGGGAATGCCGAAGTCCGGACGTTTCTTCAAGCTCTGGATTTCAAGTGAAACAGCGATATCCCGCAGATCATTTGCGCTGGCCAGCCCCAGTCTCTTCATCTCCCGGATGGCTTCCTCAATAAAGTGGGGATATTTCAAGATGGTTGATTGTACCACTTTCGGTTGGTCGACCAAATGGCGCGGGTACTCCTCAGCCAGCAGCCCAATCAGCCACTTTCCGATTTCTTTGTCCTCCAACATGCCATCAATCTGCTGAATCAACAGGTCACGTTTGGTGTGATTGCGCT
>NZ_JBHUEO010000113.1:0-84169 GCF_042680885.1 Siminovitchia sediminis
TAAGTTTCACTGGAGAAAGCTACCGAATGACTCACGCGTTATCAAGACAGAATCACTAACGGAATAGGCTGGCAAAGTTATGCACTTTTGATTGCACTATTGTGTATTTTTCTCTTGCAAAATACAGCATCCACTTGCCGCAACAGGGTCTCTATATCCTTTGAATGAACGGCATAATGGGTGAGGGGATAAAGGCGTTAATAAAAAATCAGAAAAAAGGAGAGTTACAAATGAAAGAATTAACTTTTCAAGAGCTTGAAGAACTTGTATTTCAAACGGAACAAGAGCTAGAGAAGGAGTCGGGAGAATTAACTGACAGTTTAAAATTATTTGCTGATCCTCCCAGATTCGCAGAACTTTAATATTCACCTTTATTTTTTGTAGATTTTAATTTTTGCCTTTATCCCCAAATAAATTTAGGAGGATAACTATTGTTGAAGTTTAGCTGGGTGGAGGATATCCCCAACAGAATAATTCCTTCTATAGAAAAAGGTATAGTCCCTGTTATCAAACCAAAAGATCCAATTAGAAGAAAAAGGTGGAAATCTGTTCTAACATGGTATGGCTTCAATGAAGTTAATAAGCAAATCCGTTCGGAAAATAGAAATACTAACACAACATATTACTATTTTACACTTAAGGATATTAATGAAGCCTTAAAAACTAAATTAACTGACTTAGTTGTAGTTATTGGTGAACTATTTTTATCTCCAGCAATTTATTATTCGAAAATTACAGAACGTCCACTCTTGTTAATTAATTCTTTTGAAAACTTTCTAACATTGATCCAATATAATAATCTGTCTACCTTGCTGTTGATAGCACCGCCTAAAATACTCTCAGTTAGAAATCTAATTGAAATTAATAACTACATATCACTAAAAGAAAGTAAAACGAGTCTGGGTATAATTACTTCTATTGATAAGGCAGGATTATCCTTTGTTTTAGCAAAAATGTTGGCCAAAGAGAGGAAATGTAATTATAACGGTGGTATAGATGCAATTCATAAGTTTCTTATAAGTAGTGAATTTGTTAAACGTGAATTCGATGTTAATAATATTAGATCCTTTATTTATAAAAAGGCATGGAGAAATTTAATTTTTCACGCTCATGGCGAAGGTGCGCATGTGAGTCTGGAGCATTTATATTTATGTGGACTTACTAGTAGAGAAGAACAAAATCCAGAAGGAATAAATGTTCATGGATGTAAGGAAGGGAAATGCAAGAAGGTTCAAAACATAAATATAGATACAATGCCGATTTATGATTTAAAGGCGGAAAATACCATTTTGTTATCATGTCATGGGTTTGTGGTGGCATCTGACCTATACCCTACAAATTTGAGCTATATACTTAGTATGGCGGAAGGCTATCCGAGGGCGTGTGTTAGCACATTGAAAGCGCTGTCTTATAATCAAGAAGCCATTCCATTCTTATTAAAATTATTAGAGGCCGATACCACATTAGTTCAAATTGTAAAGATTAAAAATGATATCCGTTTACTACAGGAATCTTTTTGTCCATATGTTTTTTTTGGTGACCCTTTTTTAGAAAAAACAACTAATGAAAATATAGACAACCAAATAGGGTTGGGAGAATTTAATAGTAAGAAACCTATTATCCAAATTGATTTAAAACAATTAACTAATCGAATAGTTGGAGTAAAGGTTAAGGATAAAGAGAATGGGACTTTTTGGGGGAAAAGAGGAAGAGACACTTTAATTCTAGTAGGGCTTCCAAATGGTGCAAATGGACAAATTATCGATTATACGGAGAGTTTTCAAAAAGAAAAAAAGCAGGTAAATAATTTATTAGCAAAATTATATTGGTTAAAAACGATACAATATGCAATCGACTCATACTTGAATGATGAAATAAAAAATAATAATACATTAACGAAAATATGGATTAAATTACAAAACATCCATGATAAGTTAACTAGGGTAGCTTATGAAACTAATGTTTTATTAGAAACATTTCGCCAAGAGTGTTATTGGCAGAATGAATATTTTACAAAATTTAAAAAGGAAATTAATGATTTGTTAGAACAAATGTGTCAAGCGTTTGCTCTGTTGGTTCATCACTCTCTATATCAAAGTTTGTTTCAGTCATTACACCATTATCACTATAAGCTCAACATACTGCAAGAGGGCAAGTGTATTCGCTGTCATTCTATTATGATTCAGACATGGTACCAGCCTTTTGGCCTTGGCGAAAAAAGAATTGCCCTAGAATGTCCTGTTTGCGGACCCGTGAAAGAATATAGCCCGGATTCTCCACATTTTAATTTGTGCTTTAAGAAAATTGCAAAACCTGGTGAACAATTTCATATTACTATTAAGCCAACCAATGTTAAGAAAAAAGAAGATGGCATTTTAGTCTTTAATTTAATTGATAAAACCAAAGGGAAAACAGTAGTAAGTATGGTGAAACAAGGAACTATGAATAGTGAGGATTTTATTTTCTCGTTCAAATTCCCAAAAGATATTGGTTATGATTTGCATACCTTTAGACTTATATGGATAGGGAAAGGTATGGAACTGGTTTATTTTAGGGGAAGAGTGGCTGTAGAATATGACCAATAAGAAGAAAGAAACTTCTATCATCCTTAATAAAAATTTTCTTTATTTCTGGTTAGGTCAATCTATTTCAAATCTCGGAAGCAGTATTACCTTACTAGTTTTACCTTTAATGATTCTGGATATGACGGGATCAGCCTTTCAAGTTTCAGTGGTTTCGGCATTAATGATAGCACCTTATGCCATAATTGGATTACCAGCTGGCGTATATTTAGATAAGTGGGACCGTAAAAAAGTTATGCTTATATGCGATTTACTTCGTTTTTTCTCTTTTAGTAGTTTAACAGTTGCGGGCTGGTTTGATGCAGTCCATATTTTCCATATATATATTGTAGGGTTAGTGTCAGGCATTGGAATGGTATTTCATAGTATTGCAGAGGTTTCTATTTTACCAAATCTAGTTGAAAAAAAATTACTGGGGAAAGCAAATAGTTATACTTATGGAGCTTCCAACTTAATGAATCTTATTGGACCTTCAGTAGGAGGAGTTTTGTACACCCTCATAGGCGGTTTAAATACAATAGGGTTAGATGCCTTAAGTTATCTTGTGTCTTTCATTTTACTATCCCTAATATCCTTAGAACATAAAACGAATTGTAAGACTAAACCAAAAGTTGAAAAAGAAGTCAAAAAGCTTATAACTCAAGGGTTTAAATATTTGTGGAAAGAGCGAACAATCCGTTCCATGTTGATAATTATAACTTTTATGAATTTAATAGTAGCTCCTTACTCATTATACACTTTAGTCTTTGCTAAAGAAGAACTTGGTGCAACACCAGAATTACTTGGTTTTCTATATGGGATTGCTTCGTTGGGAGGGCTAGCAGGTTCGCTTTTAGCAGGAAAATGGGTAGTTAAAATTCCCTTTGGTAAATTAATTGTGGCTACCATATTGGTAGAAGTTATATCTCGGTTTTTTGTCCCATTTGTCCCCACTATGGTTTATTTACTTGTTTGTTTAACTTTTGTATATGGTGCGACAGCCGTTGTTAACATTGCCATTATTACACTACGCCAAACAATGGTGCCAGAAGAATTACAGGGAAGGGTAAATGCTACATTTAGAACGATTGTTTTTAGTGTACAACCGTTAGGACAACTAATTGGTGGATATTTATTAATTAAGGTTGGAGCTCAGTGGTCTTTGCTGCTTGCAGCAATGGTATACTCTCCAGTATTGCTATTTGCTTTTCTTTCTGGACTTTACAAAGTCAATGAAGGGGTGATAGAACAATGAGAAATGCAAAATTAAAAAAGATCCCCAATGATTTTATTGTAACTGAATGTTCCACCTTACCTCATCAGAGCTGTATCGAAAATCATTATTATTATTATTACACTATGCAGAAATGTGGCTATTCCACATTTGATGCAATAAGGATCCTTTCAAATATTACAGGTATTAATAAAGAGAATATAGGTTACGCCGGTTTAAAAGATGAGGATGGAATTACTGAACAAATTATTTCATTAACCGAGGAGATACCATCTGAAATAGTCACAGAGCTTTATGAACTATGCGCAAAAGATAAACAAAAATACATTTATTTACAATATAAAGGGCGTGGAGAGCTACCAATCCAAATTGGAAATCTTCTTGGAAATACATTTCAGATAACGGTGCGAATGTTATCAAAAGAGATTGTCAATGAATTGCGAAATTTACAGAAAACACAACTTTTTTTTCTAAACTACTATGATACGCAGCGTTTTGGAATACCAAACTATCCCCAGGTGGCCCATAAAATCGGGGAAAAGCTATTATCAAAGGATTATGATAATGCACTAAAGCTATTTTTGGTTTCAGGGAATGAGGAAACTTCAGATTATGATGTTAACCAAAGTGCAAAATCATTCTTCGATACCTTAGATATCCGAAAACAAACATTCTTTATGAATGCTTTTTCTTCTTTTCAATGGAATCAACGCTTAGGTGAGATCCTCTTTGAGGTTTTTGAACATAGAGTTAAATCCTCCCTAGATGAGGGTATTCCGTTTTATTATTTGGAAGAACAAGAAAAATTAATTGAACTTTTGAAACATTATCCAAGCTTAGAGTTTATTAAGCATAAAAGTGAAGGAGGAAAGATTTTCGACAGAATCTCCTCTCGTCCTACAGTTATACAAACGTTTATTGAGAATATTAAAGTTGATAAAGATGAACTTTATTCAGACTCTTTAAAAATGACAGTGTCATTCTACTTACCATCAGGCTGCTATGCCACTATGGCTATAAAGCAATGGATTTTTTTCTTACAAAAGAATAAAAAAGAGAGGATGAGATAGAAATGAAAATTTTATCAGTATGGCCTCCCCATGTCCCTAGTTATTTTAATGCTGGTCATCATCTACCAATCTTTCAAGTGGGTGCTTATTTGCGGAACCTGCCTTTTGTGGAAGAGGTTAATTGCCTAGATGCCGGCGTTTTAAATTTAACTTGGAAAGACATTTCAGACTATTTAGTCCAAGGAGAATATGATTTAATTGCAATTATGAACGACTTTGATGCCATTGATGATTTGAAGCGCTTTATAAAATACATTCGAACCTTATCTCCAAAAACAAAAATTATCACATTTGGCCGTTTAAGTAAACAGGTGCCAAATTTCTTTAAAAAGTTTGACCTCGATGCGATTGTACATTCGGGAGATAATGAAGCCGGAGTAGCAGCTTATATCCAGTATTTAAACAGCAATTCAGAAAACAATCCACCTGGGGTGTACGTCCGCAATGAGGAACAATGGACAGAAGAATATATTCCCGGAACGTTCTTAGAAGCGGACGAATGGGCTTTGCCTAATATTCAAGAAATACCTTATGAACACTATGATTTTATGTATAGAAGAGATCAGAACAAGTTTTGCGGGATTCCAGAACGACGTGAATTAGTTGTACCTTTAGCAAGAGGGTGCCCTATAGGCTGTGAATTTTGTGATGTGTCAAAATTGCAAGGCTTGCGGGAACGAAGACTTCCAGTTCAGCAAGTTTTATCATATATAGAAGATTCTTTTGAAAAATTACCTTTTGATTATGTAACATTTTATGCACCGACTTTCACTTTAAAGCGAAGGTGGGTTCTAGAATTTTGTAGCGAACTAATAAAAAGAGAAAGGAATTACCCGTGGAAATGTGTTACTACTACCTACCATTTAGATGAACAATTGATAGAGTTAATGGCCCGGAGCGGGTGTTTTCGTATAAGTATTGGTATAGAAACTTTGGACCCTGCAGCCGGAGACAGTTTACCTAGAATCAAGCGAGAAGCTGAGGAAAAGTTTGAATCTGTGGCAAACTGGTGTTTGAAACATGGAATCGAATTAAATTGCTTCGTGATCCTAGGATTACCTGGCGAGTCAGTTGAAGGAGCACGGTATACAATTCAACGAATCATAGATAAAAAAGCAAGGGTTCGGCCAACTATTTATACCCCTTATAATTTAATGGATGAAGAAATGGACGAAGATATGATTAGTTCATTTAACCGACAATTGTTTGTGGACGGGATAGTAGATGAAAATGATGCGATAGAGTTTTATCAAATGTTCTTCGGTAAGGGATACTCACCAACGCAAATTATGAAAAAAATACCAAAAAATGAACAGATATCACTATGAATAAAAAAAATTGCTGTCAAAAAGCTATATTTTTTGACCTTTTCGAAACTTTGGTTAGCCCCCCTTCCAAAGAGGATATTGAAGAGTGGTTGAAAAACCGGGGGGCGAATATTCAAGGAGAGCCTTCTAAATGGCTTAAATCGGGATTTTCTTTTGCGTTAGTAGCGGATGAGTTAGACATAAATCTTACCATTTTAAGAGATGAATTACTTGTAAATGATTTTGATAATATAGAAGAAATGTTTAATTTCTCGGAAAGAATAGCCCAAACTTCAAAAAAACTAAGTAAATATACAAAAGATTTTACGAAAGACTTCATTAAATTTATTATTAAAAACACTAGATTATATGAAGGGGTACATGAACTGTTAAAAACGCTTTACAATAGGGGTTATGCAGTCTTTATTCTTTCCAATTTGATTAGCCCTTATAAGGAAATTTTATCCCTTCACAGCTGTTTATCACATTGGATTAAAGCAGAGTATTTTTCTTGTAGAATGGGGGTGAAGAAGCCCGATTTAAAGTTTTTTCAAACGGCAATCGTTAAAAGCGGTGTCAGTCCAGATCAAACATGGATGGTGGGAGACAATTGGAAAAGCGACATTATGGGTGGATTTCAAGCTAATCTTAACTTAATTTATGTTGACCGCCAAGTAGATCCCTTTATTTCTTATTTAGTTCGGTATGGGTTAACAGGGCTGTTACAAATTTATGACGGAAGAGTTGAAATAAAAAGAGAATACCGCCCCCTTTTAGAAGAAAGGCTCTGTGTCCCGCTTAAAGTAATTGAAGAGAATATGCTTAAGAGCATATATTTAGATAATAATAATTATATAAAACTACATTGTATGCAACGCATAAATTATGCATCTAATATAACAGAAACTTTAAATTTTTTTGATTACTAAAGAAGGGAGTTTATATGGTGTTCTCTATCTTGAACGAAAAACAATTTGAAAAAACCAAGTTTTATAATAAGCCATTCTCCTATGGAATAGTTTCCTCTCCTGTCCAATTGCAATATCGGAATGAGTTAATTAAAGAGTTTCCAGAGGATGGGTTTAAGACGGTAAAAAAAACATCTGAGGGAAAAAGTTACCAAATGAACCATCGAACCTTTATTAATGAGCAGGATGGTCAAGCAAACTTGGATGGATTAAGTCCAATCTGGGAAGATCTTTATAGTGATCTTACTTCCTCACTTTACCGTGATATGATCAGTGAAATTACCAAAAAAAAATTAAAAAATTGTAAAATCGGCGCCTCTTTTTGGCAATATGATGAACGATGTTTTTTGTCACCACATACAGATAAGCCAGAAAAAGTTGTTACTCATTTAATTTATATGGAAGATTCTTGGCAAGAACGAAGAGGGGGCTGTTTACATCTTCATCTTGAAGAAAAAAGTTATCCTATTTTCCGTACCATTATTCCTGTGATAGACAACTCTGTTTTGCTAGTGACAAGTGAGAATTCCTGGCATTCGGTTAGCCCTGTTTTAGGTGAAAAATGGCAAAGGAAAAGCTTACAAATAGTTTTTTGGAATGATTAAGGGAGGAGGATTTTTTGTTGGGTCCAACAATCTTAGTATCGGGAGGAGCCGGTTATACAGGATCAATGTTAGTTATGGCGCTCTTAAACAAAGGTTATAGAGTAAAAGTAGTTGATTTGATGATTTATGGACGAGAAATTCTCCCTAAACATCCTCTATTAGAGGTTTATAAAATGGACATACGAGATTCAAAGCTAGTTTCGCTGCTTTTTGATGTTGATGTGGTTTTTCATTTAGCCGGAGTATCTAATGATCCAGGTGAGGGCTTAGAGCCAGAAATTGGATACCAAATTAACGTAGAAGCTGTAGAGTCTTTAGTCAACATGTGTAATGATATGGGCGTAAAAAAGTTGTTCTACCCATCCTCATGTAGCGTTTATGGAAACGCTACAGAAAAAATCGTAACTGAAGAAAGCATTGTACACCCTTTAACAATCTATGCTGAATGTAAAGCAAGGTGTGAGGAAATTATTCTTAAAAACCGAAGTAATTCTCTATGCTGTACAATTCTTCGACCGGCTACAGTTTGTGGAGTCTCATTAAGACAGCGGTTTGATTTACTTGTAAATAGTATTGTAAAAGAAGCTTATTTTAAACATGAGATAAACGTTAGTGGACCATATCGGATTCGTCCAGGGGTGAACATCTTAGACTTAGTGGACTTATATTTAAAGTTAATTGAACTTCCTGCTCACCAGATAAATGGCCAGATCTTTAACGTTGCATTTGAAAACCAAAAAATAAGAGATATTGCATGTTCTATTGCAACTTTGGTAGGTGAAGATGTAGATATAAATATAATAAAAGGAGAAGATAAACGGTCCTATCAAGTTAGCTCCAAAAAATTACAAAAAATAATTGGCTTTCATCCAAAAAAAACTACCAAGGATGCTGTCACCGATTTATTATACGCAATGACTAAAGGAAAATTTGATGACGCTCTGACTTCTTCTCAATATTACAATAGAAAGCGACAACCCTTGTACCTTACTAAATATTAAAGGTGATTTTAGTGGACGATATTATTTTAAATATTTCTACATGTGCCTTAAACTTTCGGCTGCCTCACGGTATGGATTATTCACGTCATATTTATCGATCGGGGAATTTCAACCAGTTAAATAAAAGTTCTCTTTCTCTATTGAGAGAAAAGATTGGAATAACTCATTTATATGATTTACGTACCCATCAAGAATATAAAAATGATAATATTGAAGAATTATGTAGCTGGTACGATTTAAAACTAGTTTCTCTTCCGCTAGGAAACTTCCCATCAAGGTTCCGAACAAAAAAAATCCTTCTTCCTGAAGATTATGTACAATATTATGAACAAATACTGGCGTACAATCAGTCTGAACTTTATATCTTATTTACAGAACTTTTGTATCACTTAAATTTTCGGAATTTCGTATTCGGATGTCATGCTGGCAAAGATCGGACTGGTATTGTATCTTACTTGCTGTTGTCAATGGCAGGTAAATCAATCGATGATAAAGTAAAGGATTACGTCTTAAGCTCCTATTATATTAACCAAAAGCTAGACTTTTTTAAAAAAAGTTGGCAGAAACGTGGGCTGACACCTTTAGAATATGCCAAGAGGATTGAGGCTATACCAACAACCATAAAATTATTTGACCGAAGCATAAAGTCTATTTATGGAGGAGTGGAAAACTATTTTAATACAATAGGATTTAATTGGAGAGAGATCACGGGTATAAAAAAAAGTTTGGAGTAGATGCATATGCAAGTAGAAAATAAGAGAGTTTCAAATTTTGATATTAAACACCATTTTTTGGAACATATTGATAGTGTTTTACCTTACCGGAAGAGCGATTACCGTAAGGTTATTAATCTTTCAAGTAATGAACTTAGAAACGAAAAAGTAACAGATTTATTTAAAGAGTTTATCCTGAAAAAGTCGGTCAGCGACATTTTTGCTTACCCATACCCTCATGATGTTGAAAAAAAAGTGGCTCAACATTTTGGATTGCCAGCTGAATCGGTGCTATTATCTGCCGGATCCGATGATGCTATTAAAACAATAATCCAAGCCCTTGCTGGAAAGACAAAAAAAATGATTATACAAACTCCTAACTATGAAAACTATACGGTATACGGGCAATTAAATAATATTCAGATAACACCTATTGAATGGTATTTTGATTCCGATTCTTTTTTACAAGATTTATTAACGACCATCAAAGCCTCCTCTCAATCTCTCGTTGTGGTGACGACTCCTAATGGCTGGACTGGCCGTAGTCTACGTTTTGAGGAACTTGAAAAAATAGTTCATCTTTCAAAAATACATGGACATTTGGTTTGTGTTGATCTTGCATATATGTCCTTCAGCAAGTTAGATTATATTCCATTATTGCAAGAGTACTCAAACCTTGTATTCGTTTATAGTTTTTCAAAGTCTATGGGATTAGCCGGGTTTCGTATAGGTGCTGTTTTTTCAAATGAACGAATAATTAGTTACTTAAAAAAATGGCGTACTAATAATCCTATAAATCGGTTTGCATTAGAGTTTCTTGACTATTGTATAAATAGAATTGAAATCATAGAAAAAATGCAACACGAATTGATCGAAGCCCGGACTAAATGGGAGAAAAACATTGTTAGCTTGAATATGGGTGTAAAGCCCGCTAAGACAGAGACTAATTTTCTTTTATTACAAGCACAAAATACATTGATTTGTAATCAAATTATTGAATGGCTATACCAACACAAGATTGTGGTTCGAAGCTTTCCTGGTGATAGGCATTTGAAGACGGCATTTCGTATGACGGTACCTGGTGCACACGAGAGTGAAAAAGTATTAAATTGCTTTAGGGAATTTAAAATAGAAAGGAGCTAGAATATAGCATGTTTGTTCCGTACAAGGATATATTAATCAAAAAAAGCCAATTAAAAAGTGCAAGCATTAACATATCAGGATATAAGCATGCAGCTGTTCAACTTATTGCAGCTTCAGTAATCCACAAAAATCCAGTTATTATCAATAATGCACCGAAAATTTTAGATACCGTTGTTCTAGCGAAAATTGTTGAAGAATGTGGTGGAAAAGCAAATTTTGAAGGTCAGGTTTTGTCCCTCAATACCCAAAAACTTGTTAAAAGTAAAGTTCCACCCAATTTAAGTAAACAAATTCATGGCTCCTTATATTTTTTACCAGCCTTGTTAGCCCGTTTAGGAAAGGTAGAATTTTTTAAAGCAGGGGGATGTCAAATTGGCAATGAAAACGATAAAGGGGAGCGTCCAATAGAACATATGTTATCTGTTATGGAATCGTTTGGAGCAGAGTTTTTTAAAGATGGGGAATGGATCAAGGGCCAATGTGAACAATATCGTCCAACTACAATCGACATATTAAGTTATTCAGACAATCCTATTTCTCCAAATGGACCATATGTTTCGGGTGCTACTAAAACAGCTATTTTATGTGCAATGGGATGTAAAGAAGGAACAACAAGGATTCTAAATCCTTATATGAAACCTGATGTAGTAGAATTACTGCTTTTTTTAAAAAAATGTGGATACATAGTAGAATTCAACAAAAAAGAAATTAATATAACCATTCCAATATCAACCTTCCCTTGTACATATAATTTGATGTCAGACATTAGTGAAATGTTTACATTTATAGCGTTAAGTGTTCACACTAGGATTCCGCTCCAACTTAAAGGTGTAACTGTAGAGCGGGCTAAAAAAGGACTTTATGCTGAACTGGAATTACTTGAAGCGATGGGGATAAAGCTTAAGTGGGGGAACTCTTCTGTCTTTGTTGAACCGGTCGAAGAAATTATAGCTCAAAACATCCAAGTAACTTCAACAGGTATTTATAGCGACCATCACCCTTTTTTTACTTTAATGCTTTTAAAAGCAAATGGGACTTCTACAATAGAAGAGTATGTTTGGAGAGACCGTTTTAAATATATTGAAGGTTTAAAAGCTCTAGGTGCAAATATTAAACGTGATTGTAATTTAATAGAAATCAAACCTTCTATTCTTTTACAATCAGGTAAAACATTGACTGCGAATGAATTAAGGGGAGCAGCTGTATTGATTCTAGCGTCGTTAACTATTTCAGGAACAACAATTGTAAAAAGTGTTGATCATATTATACGAGGGTATGAAAACTTTTTTGAGAAACTTGAACTCATAGGGGTAAAGATTACGTTTTTGGAATCAGCATCAATAGATAGTGGAGAAATAATAAAGTGAGCTTTATATATGTTAGTCAAACTTCTTTAAAAAGGATTGCAATGGCTATACGGGAGGATTCAAAGATAATTATTTTAGGGTCACCCGGGACAGGAAAAACTACATTTGCCAAACAGCTTATACAGCTAGTAAAACTTTCTTATACTTCACTTGATGATCTTAACTGGGAAGAAAATTGGGAAAGGGTTTCTACAGACCTTTTTTACGAACGATTAAAGTATGTGTTAAATGACGACAGTGGGATTATCGATGGAAACTACTATGACAGATTTTTAATAGAAAGGATTCATTGGGCTGATATTATTATTTACTTAGACTATCCCACCTGGGTTGCTTTTTGGGGTCTAGTTAAGCGTTCTATTTGGAGATATATAAAAGGCTCCCGAACATGTTTACCGGCCAATGTAGTTTCATCAGCATATAAACGAAAGTGGGAGCTGTCATACCCTATGGTAAAAAAGGTACTCTGTTTTCGTAAGGATATTCGTCCGAGATTAATTGGTATTATGAGGTTTCAAAAAAATAAAATTATAATAGTAATTAATTCAAGAAAAAAAGCAAAATATTTGTTGGACGCAATAAAAGTTAAGAAAGATTAATAAAAAAAGAGTTTTAAGCGCTAAGATTTACTATATATATGATTATTGTGGATGAAATGAGCCACTTATGCGTAGTTTTGAGCCACCGATTGCGGAGAATAGAGTCATCATGGACTTCTGTCAATAAAATGGACAGAGATGGACCGTGAATTGAGCCACGTTTTGCTTCCGCGCGATTCTGTCGAAGTCGCTTGGAGGCCTCTGCTTAAGAAAACGAATCAAAAACCGCTTCGTTCCCTTAAGTAGAGGGTATTTGATCTTTCGCGGTCCTTGTTTGTCGGCTCCTTTCATAGGCCAATGCTTTCTCCATTGGGCTCAAATAGCCGTTTGATGAATGCATACGTTTCTCGTTATAAAATTTGATGTAAAACTGGATGGCTAAAATGGCCTCAGCTTTTCGTCGCGAATACGTGCTTATATAAATATTCCTTTTTTAAAGATGCAAAAAAGCTCTCCATGCAGGCATTGTCATAGGGGTTTGCTTTTTGACTCATGCTTATTTGGGCGTCAGCTTTCCTTAGTGTGTTTATATAAGCATTAGAACAATATTGTGATCCTCTGTCAGAGTGATGAATCCAGCCTTCTTCCGGCTGGCGCAGCGCAAGAGCTTCTTTTAAGGCGTTCAGACTGAGTTCGTGCCCCATATGGTCATCCACTCGGTAGCTGATGATCCTGCGTCCATATAGGTCCATGACCGGGTTTAAATATAAAAACCCTTCTCCTGTATGAATATAGGTGATATCTGTTGCCTACACCTGGTTTGGTGCCTCCGGCTCAAATTCCTGGTCCAATTGATTTGGGAAAGTCGGCCGAGTATAATCCGAATCGGTCGTACACCTGAACTTTTTTGGCGGACTTGCGTAAAGATCCAATTCTCTCATTCGGTCAGTCACCTTCTTCTCGGAAACTATTATATTATCCCTGTAACGGATTTTTCTGTAGATACGGGGACTGCCATAAAATCCATGGTTATCATGATAATGAAAAAGAATCCGCTCGTCCAAATGCCGGTTAAACGCCTCACGTTCCGTTTCTTCCCGGTCCATTCTCTTGACATAGCTATAATAACCGGATGTTGACACACTAAGGACCCGGCACATCTTCGATATGGTGTGTTCCATGCGGTGTTCATAGATAAACGCAAATTTTACTCTTTTGCTTGCGTGAAGATGTGCATAGCCTTTTTTTATATCTCGTTCTCCTCTTCCATTTCAAGCCTAGCTTGTCGCTCTTTCTCGTACAACTCTTTATATTCTGTGGCGGTCAATAGCTGGTTTTGGCTCTCCTTCTCCGCTTCCTTCTGTTTCTTCCGGTACTCCTGCACCCATCTCTTTAAAGTACCATAAGGAATGTTCAGCTACTTGCTCATTTCTGTTATTTTGTGTCCGTCAAGTACGACCATCTTAGTTACATATTCTCTAAACTCGACGCTATAACTCTTGTGTTTTTCCGCCATAGTGAACACGCCCTTTTCAGCTTTGTATTCGATTAAACATGGCTCAATTGGAGTGTCCACTTTTTATACTAGCTTCAATCATTTGCGGAGTTGAGAGCCATTAATGGTACAAACGCTCTTTAAAGAAGAGAGTCAGAGCCACAGCCAAGCTGCTTGCCATTTACTGTAACGCCCGATTCTTTGCATTTGCTGGAAGGGGTCGGGGCCCCGCCAACGAATGTTTAGAATCGGATTGTCCGTGTTATCATTCTTGAGCGGGTGTGCCTATTTGGCATTATTTATACCAGACCTGCGATTGTTCCTCAACACGGACAAAAGTTAAGTCAATGGTGGCGGGTAATAGTATTCGCGCTAATTATGGCAGAACAACGGTTGTGGATCTCTCCTTCGCAGTTACTGGCTCAAACGTCCGCATTAAGTGGCTCAAAACTCCGTTACTGCTGGCTCAATCTGTCCGCAATTCTCACTATATACCCTGCATCTTGTTAATTGCAAACAGAATACTTGATACTAACGTTTCACCAAAAGTTACTGAAGGAAGCAGTTATGATGATCACATTAAGGATATTGTCTAGAAAACTCAGGTAAAGAGTTGATTGTAAATAGGTTACGTCCTATAACTGTAATTAATTTTTCTGATTTTTCATGTGCAACTAAACGAACGTACCGGAACTCTTAAAGCTCTGGAAATGTGGCTTCGTGATTACTGTTTGCTAACAGTTCAGGAATTAACTTTGGCTGTCATAAATTTGTATCACAGTGATAAAGTAAGGGATATATGTTTTAAGAAATCGGGGCTTTGTATAATTAAGGCACGTCTGGATTACCGTCGTATTGAAGGGGGTAAATTTTGCTTCGGGATACGCAGGCAGGATGCCTTCCTGCTGGATAGCATATTGGAGACTGTATATGGCGATTTCGCAGATGGTTACAGAAAGGGGCTCGTAAAGAACCCCATTGATAAAATGGTACAATATTTGACCTGAAATTTATTTTACACATATTTTACACATAGATTCAAGGAAACGTTGATATATTAACGATTATTATATATTTTAAACGTCTGCCGAGGGCGCTTAAACCTTACAGCATCAACATTTGTTGGTGCTTTTTTAATGATTGACCGCCTGTTGGCTGCCTGATCTATACCCTCTATAATACGTTGCCATCACTGCATACATTCATTATTTTTTTGCTGTGGAGGGACTGATTAATACATGGTTTGTCGGTTATCCCTAAACTGCTGGGAATATAGATAAGGTCAGAACTTCCTGCTTCCCACATGATGGATTCATGAGTATGCCCTGAACATGTAAGGAGTTGTATCGGGAAGATTGTTCCTGTAATATCATGTTTTTAGCCCCTGCATCTTTACCCCTTCACCCATCGAATGTATACGCCCATTATTGATACCTCACCCATTTATTTCTAATATGAAGCTATTTTTTCCATTTTTCAACTGTAAAGTGTCATCTTTATTCACAGAGTGGGCCTGTCGTTGTTATTTTATTTGTCTTGTCTAAACCGCGAGCGTTTGATCTAAGACCTTACTATCATTGGGACAGACACCTGCGGAACAAAACTGTGGTTTTGATGATCTGTGACCATAAAATTCTGGACAGTCTATTTTCAGATACGTCATCTTGACAGAAAAAACGGAATCCAGATGCAGTTTTTGAATAAAAACAAAGGCAGTTCATATACCACTTACATTTGCTGTAAGAAATAAAAAAAGCCCCCTGGATACGATGGAGGTAGTATCCAGGGGTACTAGCAGCCTTTAGCCTTTAAAGGTTATATACAGTATATCTAAAAATTTCTTTATAATAAGTGCTTTTACACAAGTTTTACACTCCCTTAAATAAAATTAAACGATTAAAGATAATCTATTTTAATCAGCCTCCCCTGGCTTGGACAAAGCTCCCTCAAAAGGGGGAGGGCGTTCAATGGCAGGCAACAAGCACAGGGGGTATGTCAATATATTATTGATGTGAATAGAAAAAAAGAAGAGAACCATAGAGGTTTATACGCAGTCTGCATGTTTATCTATCCCACACCGTCCTTCTTTGAATGAAAATCCTCATTTCTACCAGACGTTCTATCCAATCAGATTTATTCCTCTTTAATATATTAGTAACAAGCCGGCCGGCAAAATAATGAATAGGAGAGATGAACATGTGTTATGGAGATGACTTTGTAGGAGGAGAAAGAGACAGACGGCGGAGACGTGAAAGGTTTATTTGCAGATGCGTGGAAGTATGGGATTGGGATGGTTGTGATCATCACTGCGAGCGTGATCGAGATCGTGATCGTGATCGATTCATTTGCCGCTGCAGAGAGCTTGGTGACTAATGATTTAGAAATGACCAGCCCGGGCGCAGTCCGGGCCTTATTATGATGGCCGCGCTCGAGACTCTTTTGCAGTGTCAAACCTCTACATATGTTTGAGTCCTGATATAGATATCCAGTAGTATTCAAACATGTATCTCAAGTAAATTCTTCTAAATGAATCATCGCAGTTTTTCTTATGCCTGCTAAAATCATTAAAAAAATTCACTTAAAATCAATGCACCTTTTTCAGCCATGTCAGTATGACATAAGAATGGTCTTTTACTTAGTAAGAAAACATTCCTGCCCAAGACTACTGTTTTCTATTTAGAAGAGAGGATTTTTTAATATATAACCGATGCCCCCTCTGTTGATTTTGTAAGCTAAACTCTATTCATCCTTTAAAGATTATAAACCATCAGGTATTTTCCGAAGACTGTATAGCAGACATGCCTGATGTTCTTTTCATTTATAAGAAGAAATGACTGGAAAAAGACGGAGGAAGGTATAATCAAAACTATTAATGTATGAACGTTTGTAAATATTTTTTCCAATGTGGTGTTTAGAGAAGCTGTGGTTGGTGAAATGATATAAAAAAGCGCTGAATACAACTGGATAAAAGTCTCCGCTGCTTTCTTTGGAATTTACGTTCCTGGTGAATTATCTTCCGGGGAAATCTCTCTAAACTTTGTGGTATATCCAAATGTGCAGGAAACAAAAAACTCTTTATTTATAGAATGTTTACGATAATTTCATACTCCATTCATATGTGACTGGTATATTGGGCATAGTACAAGAAGGAGCATAGTACAAGAAGGAGGTTGAAAAGTGTTTACACGTCTCTTTAGTATGTCCAACCGCTGCTCCAAGCTCGATAAAGAAGAATCCTGCGCCTTTGTTATCTATGAAGACCCGCTGTATGAATGGACCGGGGAAGAGTATGATTACGAGTATACGTACACTATGCATGACTCAAAAGAATGTGAGGGTGAGAAAAGTGTTTCGTAAATCAGGAATCCTCTTTTTTCTATTAATGATGCTTTTTTATATCCTCTAAATGAACATGCCTTCAGTACACCCTATAGGGGTGTTTTTATTTTTTTATTTAAAAGTTCCTTGACATGCCAAAAAAAAGAAAACCTTTGAAGAAAGGTTTTCACTATCAATAAAAAGGGGGTATAAGGTCAGCATTTGACCTTATACTAAGTGTATCGTATAGATTGGCGGCACTCAATGCATCTTAAGGTCCATTTTTTGGAAAATACCGAGTGCCCTAAAGGCTGACCTCTTCTTGTTTGTGCTACTGTCTACCAAGGTCTCGGTCTTTTTGGTTTACAGCCGCAGTGATGCTTCATTGGAGGACAAACGCAATAATGTTCTTCAGATACTGAATTGACAACAGATGTTGTGTGCGGATAGGAATGCATATATTTGTATGTTGTATGGTTCACCTGTGTAGTATGGGAGGGGTGTACAACCGGAATATAAACATCTTGGCCCGTATACTCTTGAAGCTGTTTCGTTGGGCTGATTTGAGCAGGCATTGTTTTGGCAGGCAGCTGTTGTGCAGGTTTAGCCTTCGGATATCCGCAGTGGCATTTTCCGTAACAACCGCATGGTTTGTAATGTCTCATGACAAAACCTCCTTCTTCTTTGCGTTATAGTAAATAGTATGCAGGACGAGCGTCTACGGGGTGGACAACAACCCAGAAACCGACAAAATAGGCGTATCATATTTTGGGAAACTTACCTAAGTACGTTGTCCTGGATATGGTAATTGTCGTAAATTATCAAATGTCCTATACGATTATGTGTTAATATAGTAAAATAGCAGGGGGGGGGAGAGGATCAATGAAACTGGAACCAGCTTTGTTGCAGAAGCAAACGTTAAACCTGACGATGACCCAGGAGTTGCAGCAGGCGATTACGATTTTGCAATACACCGCCCAGGAATTGACAGCGTTTCTTGAAATGAAAGAAATGGAAAATCCGCTTATCCAGCTTGAATCACCGATCATTCGATCTGTAGATCCCCGCTATGACAGAGTGAGGAAAAGAAAAGTAACCAATCCGGAAAATGATCAAAAAAAATGGCTGGAGCAGATGGCAGATACCAATGAAGGACTAGCAGACCACCTCTTTTCTCAGCTGATGATGAAAGCGCTGTCCGGTTTTCAAGAAAAGTTGGTGGAACAATATATATATAACTTAGATTCAAACGGTTATTTAACCATATCGGTAGAGGAAGCAGCCACTGTATGCGGTACGTCGACCGGAGAAGCAGAAGAGATCCTCAAGCTTATCCAGAGCCTGGAACCAGCTGGAGTAGCTGCACGATCCCTTCAGGAATGTCTTATTCTTCAAGTGGAAAGAAGAGGGGACGCTCCTCCTTTGGCCGTCAGGCTGCTGAAGGACTACTTCACTGAATTTGCAGAGAAAAAATGGAAATTCCTGTCTGAACAGCTTTCCGTAAGTCTGAAGGAAATTCAGCAGGCAGCGGATTACATTACATCATTAGATCCCCGCCCGGGTACGCCTTTTGATAATGAACGTCCGCAGTATGTCGTTCCGGATTTAATTTTAGAAATTGTTGATGGTAAATTGGAGCTTCAGCTGTTTGAAAGCCATTTGCCGGCGGTCCAATACCAATCCGATTATTATAATGAAATGTCCAGGGTAGGCGACCATCAAGTCAAACAATACTTAAATGATAAACGCCAGGACTACCGCTGGATTGTCCGCAGCATTGAGCAGAGGAAACAAACCCTGATGAAAGTAGGCATGGCTATTATTGAAGAACAGCAGGACTTCTTCTTAAAAGGCCCCCAATATCTCAAACCATTGACGTTAAGGGATGTAGCGGAAAAAATTGAAATGCACGAATCCACTGTCAGCCGTGCAATCAGGGGGAAATATATTCAAACGCCCAATGGAACACATGAGCTGAAAAAATTCTTTTCACAAGCCTTGCAGTCCAATGCTTCAAGCGATGGCGAGCAAGCGTCGGCAGCCCAGGCGAAAAGCTTGATTCAAAGCCTTATAGATCAGGAGGATAAAAGAAAGCCGCTATCTGATCAGGCTATTGCAAATAAATTAAAAGAAGAGGGTCTGACCTTGTCAAGAAGGACGGTTGCCAAATATCGGGAACAGCTTCGGATCCCTTCATCGACAAAACGCAAACGGTACGAATAGGAAACGGAGACAAGTATGAAAGTCTATTATTATACAAGAAATCAATGCGAGCTTTGCCGGGAAGGAAAGTTACTGGTCGAGCTGCTGCAAGAAGATTATCCTTTTGAGATCGTAGAAAGAGATATTGATACAAACGAGGAATGGACAGAAAGATTTGGATTGATGATTCCTGTTGTGGAAATAGATGGAGAAATTATTCAATACGGAAAGATTGATTTAATGGTACTGGAAGAATATATTAAGACATATCTGAATCAGGATGGAGCAGATGCCCGCTGTTGAAACAACAGCGGGTATTTTTTATGCCTGGTAAAAGGATCTTTCTGCATCAGTCCACCCTATAATTATTTCACAAACCTTACTGTCCTTATCCTTTTTGAGAAAGACTTCATCATCTAAGTATGGATTGACAATGGATGAATAAAATAATGGAAAGACAGGCTTTCAGGAATTGGAAAGAGTCAACCTGTAGATAGGGAGGGTTAGAAAATGCCTGTACGAGTAGGGATCAATGGTTTCGGCAGAATTGGAAGAAATGCTTTTCGTTCAGCGCTCCGAAATCCTGAAATAGACATTGTGGCTGTTAATGATTTAGCGGACGCTGACGTGCTGGCCCATTTGCTTCAATTTGATTCTATACACGGGACACTCCAGGAGAAAGTGACAGTAGAAGATGAGGTTATTTTTGCAGGCGGAAAAAAAGTAAGGGTATTCAAGGAAAAGGATCCTGCAGGAATTCCTTGGGATAAACTTGGTGTAGAAGTTGTGATCGAGTCAACCGGACGGTTTAAAAAGAAAAACGAAGCAGCGAAACATTTGAAAGCAGGAGCAAAGAAAGTGATCATTTCCGCCCCGGCTGTTGATGAAGATATCACGGTTGTGATCGGGGTCAATGAAGAGAAATATCAACCGGATACCGACCATATTGTTTCCAACGCCTCGTGTACGACTAATGGGCTTGCACCCATAGCGAAAGTTTTGAATGACAAGTTTGGCATCAGGCGCGGTATGCTCACGACGGTCCACTCGTATACAACCGATCAGCAGCTACTCGATTTTCCCCATAAGGATTACCGCCGTGCGCGAGCAGCTGCGGAATCTATTGTTCCGACAACGACAGGAGCAGCAAAAGCTGTATCTAAAGTACTTCCGGAACTAAGTGGAAAACTGAATGGCATGGCGATCCGTGTTCCTGTACCAAATGTATCCGTGATTGATCTTGTTGCTGAATTGGAAAAACATGTGACAGCTGATGAAGTAAATGAGGCACTCCGTGCGGCAGCTGAGGGAGAGTTAAAAGGAATATTGGGATATTGCGAAAAACCGCTCGTTTCCAGGGACTACATCGGAAACCCGCATTCATCAACAATTGATGCATTGTCGACCATGGTATTGGAAGATCAAATGATAAAGGTATTGGCTTGGTACGATAATGAAAGTGGATACGCACGCCGTTTAATGGATCTGGCTGTTTATATCAAAAAAAGAGGTTTATAGTCAAAAAATCAGATTTGGTATTGGATAATTCATACGTTGGCATCTATAATATAGAGGGGTGTAGAAAGGGAGCGGGATTAAAGCCCACTCTCTTATTTTCTGCGTGTAGGAGGAGGCTTACCCAGTGAAGAAGAAATCTATCAAGGATCTGGATGTAACAGGAAAGAAAGTTTTTTGCCGAGTGGACTTCAATGTTCCGATGTATGAAGGGACCATTGCTGATGATACAAGAATCCGGGCGGCTTTGCCCACCATCCGCTACTTGGCTGAACATGGGGCTAAGGTCATTTTAGCCAGCCATATGGGGAGGCCCAAAGGACAGGTTGTCGAAGAACTCAGACTTGGTCCGGTTGCAAAGAAACTGGAAGAGCTGTTAAATAAAGAAGTCCGTTACTCTGAAGAAGTGATTGGTGAGGACGTGAAAAAACAGGTGTCCGAGCTGCAAGAAGGAGATATTCTTCTTATGGAAAATGTCAGATTTCATCCAGGCGAGGAAAAGAATGATGCAAACTTGGCAAAGGAGTTTGCAGAGCTTGCGGATCTGTACGTCAATGATGCATTTGGAACAGCACACCGTGCCCACGTTTCAACAGAAGGAGTTGCAGGGCATCTTCCGTCTGCTGCAGGCTTTTTAATAGAGAAGGAACTGGAAGTGCTGGGCAGCGCTTTGTCACAGCCGCAAAGACCATTTACGGCCATTATCGGCGGTGCGAAAGTAAAAGATAAAATTGGCGTAATCGATAATCTGCTGGATAAGGTGGATAATCTGATTATTGGAGGCGGCCTTGCCTTTACTTTTGTCAAAGCTCAGGGCTATGAAATTGGAGATTCCTTATTGGAAGAAGATAAAATTGAGCTGGCAAAAAGTTTTATGAAAAAAGCAGAACAAAAAGGTGTAAAGTTTTACTTGCCTATCGATGCAGTTGTTGCAGATGCTTTTTCTGAGAGTGCAAATGTACAAAAAGTGGATATCGACAGCATTCCGGAAGGATGGCTTGCCTTGGATATCGGGCCGAAAACATCAGATTTATATGCCGGCGTCATTAAAGAATCAAAGCTTGTCATTTGGAACGGTCCGATGGGCGTGTTTGAAATGGAGCCATTTGCACAAGGTACAAAGGCTGTGGCACAAGCATTGGCAGATGCAGAAGATACATATTCAATTATCGGCGGAGGAGACTCAGCAAGAGCCGTTGAGCACTTTAAACTTTCCGGCCAAATGGACCATATTTCCACCGGGGGAGGCGCGTCCCTTGAGTTTATGGAAGGCAAGGACCTTCCGGGAATTGCCGCACTTGATGAAAGATGATATCGGCACCTGTACAGTTTGAAAGGATGAAACGGGATGAGAAAACCGATTATTGCAGGTAATTGGAAAATGCATAAAACAATGGAGGAAGCTTTGGATTTTTCTGATAAAGTGAAAGGTCTTGTGCCCTCAAATGGCCAGGTCGAAACAGTCATCTGTGCTCCCTTCCTGTTTTTGGATCGTCTGGTGAGAGGTGTGGACGGATATCATATAAAAATTGGTGCTCAAACCATGCATTATGAAGAAAAAGGCGCCTACACCGGTGAAATCAGCCCGGCTGCCCTAAAAGGGATTGGGGTTTCCTATGTAATTCTGGGTCATTCTGAACGGAGGGAATGGTATAACGAAACGGATGAAGCGGTAAATAAGAAAGTGTTGTCCGCTTTTCAGTTTGGCTTGACTCCCATTGTCTGTGTGGGGGAGTCGCTGGAACAGCGGAATAAGGGAGAAACCAATCGGCATGTTGAAAGTCAGGTATCCAAAGCCCTCCAAGGACTGACGGAAGAGCAGGCCAAACAAGTGGTCATTGCTTATGAACCGATTTGGGCAATTGGGACAGGAAAATCCTCAACGGCGGAAGGCGCAGAAGAAGTGTGCAGCCAGATCCGTCAAACCGTTAAAAATCAATTTTCTAAAGATGCAGCTGACTCCGTAAGAATTCAATACGGCGGCAGTGTCAAACCTGAGAATATCCGGGAATTCATGGACTGTCCGAATATCGATGGAGCGCTTGTCGGAGGGGCAAGTCTTAAGCCTGATTCATTCCTGTCACTTCTGGAGGCGACCGTCCATGAGTAAATCACCGACAGCCTTGATTATCCTTGACGGTTTTGCTTTAAGGGATGAACAAAAGGGAAATGCGGTAGCACAGGCTGTCAAACCAAATTTTGACCGGTTTTGGGATACGTATCCGCATACCCAATTAACAGCATGCGGTGAAGCGGTCGGCCTCCCTGAAGGACAAATGGGCAATTCCGAAGTAGGGCATTTAAATATTGGTGCCGGCAGAATTGTCTACCAAAGCTTAACGAGGGTGAACCTCGCCATACGCAATGGTGATTTCGAGAAAAATGAAACATTTTTGGATGCCATTCGCCATGTAAAAGAGAATAAAACAAAGCTGCATGTTATGGGACTGCTCTCTGACGGCGGTGTTCACAGCCATATTAATCATATGTTCGCTTTATTGAAACTGGCAGCTGAACAAGACGTAGAGGAAGTCTATATTCATGCCATTTTGGATGGCAGGGATGTAGGCCCGAAAACAGCCGGGAAATATATTAGAGAAGCTCAGCAAAAGATTCGAGAATATGGCATAGGAAAATTTGCTACCATATCCGGCAGGTTTTATTCCATGGACCGGGACAAACGCTGGGACCGTGTTGAAAAAGCGTATCGCGCGATGGCGTTTGGAGAAGGACCGCTTTATTCCGATCCCATGGAGATGGTAGAAGACTCCTATGCTCATGGCATTTTTGATGAATTCATGCTGCCTTCGGTAATCACGGATGAAGACGGAAAGCCCAATGCTGTAATTGAAAGCGGGGATGCTGTAATCTTTTATAATTTTCGTCCGGACCGCGCCATTCAGATCTCCAACGTCTTTACAAATGTTGAATTTCATGGCTTTGACAGAGGAGAGAACCGGCCCAAAAATTTGCACTTTGTCTGTATGACCCATTTTTCAGAAACTGTAGACGGCTATGTCGCTTTTAAGACGGTCAATCTGGACCAGACGCTTGGTGAAGTCATTTCTAAGGCGGGATTGACACAGTTAAGAATAGCTGAAACCGAAAAATACCCTCATGTGACATTTTTTATGAGCGGAGGAAAAGAGGACGAATTTCCCGGTGAAGAGCGGATTTTGATTGATTCACCAAAAGTGGCGACATATGATTTAAAACCGGAAATGAGTGCATATGAGGTAACCGATGCCCTATGTGAGCAAATTGAAAAGGACCGGTTCGATGCCATCATATTAAACTATGCCAACCCGGATATGGTCGGACATTCCGGGATGCTGGAGCCAACGATTCAAGCAATCGAAACTGTGGATGAATGCTTGGGAAGAGTGGTAGATTTAATTTTGGATAAAGGCGGAACAGCGATCATTACAGCCGATCATGGAAACTCTGATGAAGTGGTTACGCTTGATGGGGCTCCCATGACGGCACACACAACGAATCCTGTTCCGGTCATTGTTACAAAGCAGGGCATTCATTTGAGGGAAGGCGGCATCCTTGCGGATCTTGCGCCGACCATGCTTGATTTGCTTCAGGTGGAAAAGCCCGATGAAATGACTGGAAGCAGCTTAATTAAAAAGTAATCATGCTTTGCAGTACTCTGAACTGACATTAACTTAAGGAGAGAGATGACAATGCCTTTCATTGCAAATGTATATGCACGCGAAGTATTGGATTCACGAGGAAATCCGACAGTCGAAGTTGAAGTGATTACGGAATCAGGAGGATTTGGGCGTGCACTGGTTCCGAGCGGTGCATCAACCGGAGAATATGAAGCAGTAGAACTTCGAGATGGAGATCAAGGCCGGTATTTGGGCAAAGGGGTTCAGCAAGCCGTTGATCACGTGAACGAAGTGATTGCTGAAGAGATTATCGGCATGGACGTGACAGACCAGGTTGGAATCGACCGTGCAATGATTGAATTGGATGGAACAGATAATAAAGGGAAACTGGGTGCGAATGCCATTTTGGGTGTATCCATGGCAGTGGCTCATGCAGCAGCAGATTTGCTTGATCTTGAGCTTTATCAATATCTGGGCGGATTTAATTCCAAGCAGCTTCCTGTTCCTATGATGAATATTTTAAACGGCGGAGAGCATGCCGATAACAATGTAGATATTCAAGAATTCATGGTAATGCCTGTCGGGGCCAAAAGCTTTAAAGAAGCTCTTCGCGCAGGCGCAGAAATATTTCATAGTTTGAAAGCTGTATTGAAGGAACAAGGGTTGAATACAGCGGTGGGTGACGAAGGCGGGTTTGCCCCCAATTTAAAATCCAATGAAGAAGCCCTGGAAACTTTAATGGCTGCCATTACTAAAGCAGGATACAAGCCTGGCGAGGAAGTCAAGCTTGCGATGGATGTGGCTTCTTCCGAATTGTATAACAAGGAAGACGGCAAATACCATTTAAGCGGTGAAGGGGTTGTCAGAACTTCTGAAGAAATGGTCAACTGGTATGAAGAGCTTGTCAACAAATACCCGATTATTTCTATTGAAGACGGGTTGGATGAAAATGACTGGGAAGGCCATAAATTGCTGACGGAACGGATTGGCTCTAAAGTTCAGCTTGTGGGCGATGACCTGTTCGTTACAAATACGAAAAAGCTTGCCCAAGGAATCGAGCAGGGTGTAGGCAATTCAATTTTAATCAAAGTGAACCAAATAGGTACATTGACAGAAACCTTCGATGCCATTGAAATGGCTAAGCGTGCTGGCTATACAGCAGTTATTTCTCACCGTTCCGGCGAAACAGAAGACCATACGATTGCGGATATTGCAGTGGCTGCAAATGCAGGACAAATAAAAACAGGTGCTCCGTCCAGAACCGATCGGGTGGCCAAGTATAATCAATTGCTTCGCATTGAAGATACACTGGGAGACACAGCCATTTATCCTGGGCTGGCTGCTTTCTATAATATCAAATAAAAGACAATCGGAGACTGCCTGGTTTGTGCAGGCAGGTCTGCAGCCAAACATCTGAAGGTCATGCTTTGGTCATCCTTGATGCAGCTTTGTGACAAGCTGAGAGGCTTCTTAAAAAATTGTACTGCGGGATCAGACATTTTCTTTGCTGGCTCGATCATTGGGCCAGTGTGAAACAAATTTTACGGGCCCCTTGTCTTCAAGGGGCCTGTTATGCTACATTTAAATTATTGTTAAGGGCCTGGAGGTGTGTTTTTTCAGTGCATGCGTTAGCCATTACGTTATTGATTATTGATTCCATCGCTCTCATTATTGTGGTATTATTACAATCCGGTAAAAGTGCCGGCCTGTCCGGAGCCATTTCCGGCGGAGCCGAGCAATTGTTTGGCAAGCAAAAAGCGCGCGGTATGGATCTGATACTTCATCGGATTACGGTTGTGTTGGCAGTGCTCTTCTTCTTGCTTACGGTCGCTGTAGCTTTCTTTGAAGTATAAGCAGTAAACAAGACCTGAAATAAACAAGGTAAATAATTTAAGGACATGACATATTTTTTTATACTCATATGTTATGTCCTTTCGTCATTAAATAAGGAGTCAGACTATTAAAATATGGACTATTCGCGTTATTTGACTGCCTCCCGACAATTGCCGGTCAACAGACGATTGGGCGATGGTTTGAGGTTAAAGATTTAAGGCTGAGTTATACCTTAGTGAGTTGCCTGGCAAACAAATGATAAGTACTTATCCAGCTATAAGGGATAAAACACGATTAATTATTTCCTCACGTTTTTCTCCGGAAACTCTGCGTTCCCGCGTTTAACTATTCCTTAATTCAATACGTACTTAATGATGTCATTCAATATTATATTGATAACATCCAATGACATGGTGGTGTTTCACCTATATGAAGAGAATTATACTGTTTAAAAGTTCTTTTAGAGCTCTTTTATCGGTCCGAGTGTTGCAAATTACCTTTTCAATCTATCTAAAATATCCATGTAATAAACAGTTTCTCTATGCATATGGTCTGCCAGTAATGGCGGGAAATTTGTTTGCTTGGTCGGAATGGTACAGGTCGTTATTTCAGAAAGTAACCCTCTTAAATATTGATCAAACGAGGAGGATAGTTTGTAACTATTCCGAAGAAGATTCTCTATTCCTGTACCGGCCTGATTTACTTCTTCGGCTTGTGCCAATTGGCCGGCAAAATCCTCCTGAAACATTAACGCCGTTTGGCGATACTTCTCTTGGACCCCGGGCCGAAACGTCATGGATAGATGGTGAGCATGCTCTGAATTTACTTGGGAGAAAAACAAAATTTCCTCAATCGCTACCTTATACAGCTCTTCTTTGGATAATCGGTGGTATAGGAACCGTGGAACAGTCGAGGCCATTACTTCACCATTAGGAATCCCCAGCTGTTTACGGCTTTTGGTCATATGGCCCTTTGAGCGCTCCAGTGTACCCACGAAACGGTCTGCTTCTCTGCGGATATGATCTTCCAGGATATCAGGCAGAATAGCTAATGCCTGGCATTGTTGCGTTAACTCCAAAAGCTGTTTTTTAAACCGGATCAATTGATTTACTTTATGAATAGTCTGCTCCCTGAGCTGGATTAAGATTTGGCTTGATGAGTTATAAGAGGTTTGAAGAATGGTGTGGTGTAGTTGTTCCAATTGGACAGCAAATTGATCAGCCATGCGAAAGAATTCTTCTTGTAAAGGATTTGGGTCTAACCCCATTCGTATAAACTTAGCGTGCTCAGACATAAGAATGACCCAAACACGCATTTCCTCAATGGCTGCTATAATAAATTCTTTTGCAGGGTCAATCGTCCGATAACCGCAAGTACACTGGGTGCCACAGGAACACCTTGTTCCACATTGGCAATTGGGGTTGGGGCATGTACGGCTATCAAATGACGCTTCCTCCATATTCAATAACAGGACCTCCTCAATGGTCGATTTATTAATCAATCATATGTGAACGGTTGGACGATATTACTAAAATCACGTGAACTGAAACAACTGACATTTCCGCGATGTTGTACCAATAGGTACACTGTTCTGTTACTTAAGAAAAATCCTTAACAGTTTCATCTTTCCACAGGATTTATTGAGCCTTTCCGTACATTTATCTAAATAACCAGAATGAATATATATTTTCTTACTGTCTCATATAAGCCGGTTTACTAACTTCTGCTATATCCCTTAGGTTTTATGCAAGGTAAGGTTAGGAATTTTATTAAAAAAAGGATATCGTTGGATTGTCCGGCTATAGTTTGATTAAAATAGGGTAATACATAACTTGAAGGATTGTACATAAAGGGGATCGATCGAATGAAAATCAAAACACCAGAGCCTTTTACATTTAAAGCAGGAGAGCGTGCAGTGCTTCTTCTTCACGGTTTTACAGGAAATACAGCCGATGTACGAATGCTGGGAAGATTTCTTGAGAAAAATGGGTATACATGCCATGCCCCTCTTTATAAAGGTCACGGCGTCCCGCCGGAAGAGCTGGTGAAAACCGGTCCGGATGACTGGTGGAAGGATGTGATGGACGGTTACAATTGCTTAAAGGAAGAGGGCTATCAAGAGATCGCCGTAGCCGGCTTATCCCTTGGCGGAGTATTTTCCCTTAAATTGGGCTACACTGTACCTGTAAAAGGAATCGTGCCGATGTGTGCCCCCACCTATATAAAAGATGAAGAGGTTCTTTATCAGGAAGTTCTCCAATATGCAAAGGAGTACAAACAATTTGAGGGGAAATCCAAAGATCAAATTGAACAGGAAATGAGAGAATTTACCGATAAGCCGAGGCATATGTTGGATCTCCTGGGTGAATTGAACGCTGATGTGAAAAGTCAGGTGGATATGATCTATGCTCCTCTCTTCGTAGTGCAGGCCAGACATGATCAAATTGTTGGCCCGGGCAGTGCAGAATATATATATGAACAGGCAGCGTCCAACCAAAAAGATATCAAGTGGTATGAGAAATCTGGACATATCATCACGCTGGATGTTGAAAAAGAGCAGCTTTATGAAGATATTCTTCAGTTTTTAGAAGGGTTGGACTGGTTAGTATAAATAGAAAGGAGGCGTATGCGATGGAAGATCAACTGCAAATCTATACTGATCGGATTTTAGCATATATGAAAGACGAAGCATATAAGCCATTGACGGTCAAAGAACTGGAAGAAGAGTTCCGGATTGAGGGATCGGAAAACTTTAAGGACTTTGTGAAGGCGCTGGTTGTTTTGGAGGAAAAAGGGCAGATTGTCCGGACGAGAAGCAACCGGTACGGTGTCCCGGAAAAGATGAACCTTGTACGGGGATCATTGACGGGGAATGCGAAAGGTTTCGCATTCTTAATCCCTGATGAACCTGGAATGGATGATATATTTATCCCGCCGCATGAAATGAGTGGTGCCATGCATGGCGACAGGGTGCTTGTCAGGGTGTCTCTATCCAGCGGAGGTACCCGAAGAGAAGGCACAGTTGTACGCATTTTGGAACGCGGAACAGAACAGGTAGTAGGAACTTACAGCGAGAGCAAGCATTTTGGCTTTGTCATTCCGGATAACAAAAAAATTGCCGATGATATTTTTATACCGAAAAATGCCAGTATGGGAGCAGTAGAAGGTCATAAGGTCATCGTCAAGATTACTTCATACCCTGAAAACCGAAAAAATGCGGAGGGTGAAGTCATCCAAATACTTGGACATAAGAATGATCCGGGTGTTGATATTTTATCGATAATTCATAAACATGACCTGCCGCTTGCTTTTCTGGATGAGGTGATGGAACAAGCAAATGAGATTCCGGAAACGATTGACGAGAAGGATATCAGCAACCGACGGGATTTGCGTCACGAAACGATTGTGACAATTGATGGGGCAGATGCCAAAGACTTGGATGATGCTGTAACGATAAAGAGATTGGAAAATGGCCATTATCAGCTTGGCGTACACATTGCAGATGTGAGTCATTATGTGAAGGAAGGTTCGCCGATCGACCGCGAGGCATACGAGCGCGGAACAAGTGTTTATCTGGTCGACCGGGTGATCCCGATGATCCCGCATAAACTCTCCAACGGAATTTGTTCCCTGAATCCGAAAGTGGACCGCTTCACCATATCTTGTGTCATGGAATTAAACCAGCAGGGCGAAGTGGTCAGCCACGAAATTTTTCCGTCGGTGATCAAAACCACAGAACGGATGACATATTCTGATGTCAATAACATTTTAATTGACCGGGATCCTGTCTTGCGTGAAAAATATGAGGCACTTGTTCCCATGTTTGAGCTGATGGAAGAGCTTCAAGGCATTCTCCAGAAGAAGCGGATGAAGCGGGGCGCCATTGATTTTGATTTTAAAGAAGCGAAAGTTCTTGTGGATGATGACGGAAAACCAACAGATGTCGTGATACGAGAAAGGTCGATTGCCGAACGAATCATAGAAGAATTCATGCTGGCTGCCAATGAAACGGTAGCAGAACACTTTCATTGGATGGAGGTGCCGTTTCTATACCGGATTCATGAAGATCCAAAGGAGGAAAAGCTTCAGCGATTCTTTGAGTTTATTACCAATTTCAATTTGATTGTCCGGGGTACGGCGAATACTGTGCACCCGAGAGCCTTGCAGGAGATCATTGAAGCGGTTCAAGGGAAGTCAGAGGAACTGATTGTCTCAACCGTCATGCTTCGATCCATGCAGCAAGCCAAATATTTTCCGGAAAGTATCGGCCATTTTGGCCTCTCGACAAAGTTTTATACGCATTTCACCTCTCCGATCCGAAGATATCCGGATCTCATTGTTCACCGGTTAATCAGGACCTATTTATTTGAAGGAAAGCTAGACGCAGCCACACGTGAAAGGTGGAATGCCGAGCTTGATGAAATTGCTCAACATACGTCGCAGAGGGAACGTCGAGCGGTGGATGCGGAACGGGATACGGATGAACTGAAAAAAGCAGAATTTATGGAGGATAAAATTGGAGAAGAGTTTGAAGGGATCATCAGCTCTGCAACGAATTTTGGGCTGTTTGTCAAACTTCCCAATACCATTGAAGGTCTTGTCCATGTCAGTTATATGACAGACGACTACTATCATTATGACGAACGCCAGTATGCACTGATCGGTGAGAGAACAGGCAACGTCTACCGAATTGGTGACGAAGTGACGGTCCGCGTCATCAATGTAAATAAAGATGATCATTCCATCGATTTTGAAATCGCCGGTATGAAAAAGTCTAAAGGAAAAAGCAGCCAAGGTGAATCCAAAAAAATTGTCAAGTTGAAAAGCAACGGGGAAAAAAGCAAGGGTCCTCAAGGAAACAGCCACGAGGAAGAATGGACGACACGAAAGCCGAAGAAGAAAAAATCTTTATCCAATAAGCCTGCTTCTGTCAGAAAGAAAAAAGGGAAAAGGCGATAAGATGGATTACAAATGGTGATCGGTTACGTTGCTTCAGTGTGTAAGAAAGTGAATCAGTTCCGGTGAAAGTTCATGGTATCTGTCGTTCGGTACCGGCAGCCCGGATGACTGGATCCTGATTAACGTTGTTTGATGTTGAATGGTATCGCACATTTTGATCGTTCCTGAGTTAGGTTGATTATAGTTGTATCGGTAACACAAGGGCTGGAATCGTTCCCGATCGACATCTCTAATCTCGGGAACGGTACCGCAAGTCTTGTTGAATAAGATCCGAACACATCTGATAATTCTCTTTACGTAACGGATTTTGACGGTGTTACATTCAAACTGATAAAAAACATGATCAGGTGAAGGATTTGAAACCTTCACCTGAATGCTTTTCGAGATTTTTTTTCTTTTCACATGTTATAATGGGTATCATGAAAGGTTGCAGGGGTGTTAAACATGGCAAAGCATGAGGGGAAATTGGTTGCGCAAAACCGAAAAGCGAACCATGATTATTTTATTGAAGAAACATATGAAGCAGGAATTGTACTTCACGGAACGGAAATTAAGTCGATTCGTGCCGGGAGGGTCAATTTAAAAGATTCGTTTGCGCGTATTCAAGATGGAGAAGTATTTATCCATAATATGCATATTAGCCCGTATGAACACGGAAACCGATATAATCATGACCCGATTAGAACGAGGAAACTGCTGCTCCACCGCAAGCAGATCAACAAACTGATTGGTCAAACGAAAGAAATGGGATATACACTTGTACCGTTAAAACTATATTTAAAAAATGGATTTGCAAAATTGCTCATCGGACTTGGAAAAGGTAAAAAGCAATACGATAAACGTGAAACCTTGAAGAGAAAAGAAGCCAAACGTGATATTGAAAGAGCATTCCGTGAACGGCAAAAAATGTAAAAAGGGTATGAAACCCTTGAAATTTTATCGTTTTCTGCTATAATAATAACTGTACCCGATAGAAAGGGTACCCCGAAACGGACCTTTGACCAAAGGTTTCTCTTTAAAATGGGGACGTTTTGGATTCGACAGGGATAGGTCGAGCTCGAGCTGCGAGTCGAGGGGATCGTCCTCGTAAATAACGTCAAAGCCAATAATAACTGGCAAATCTAACGATAACCTCGCTTTAGCTGCCTAATAAGGCCTAATGCGGATCCTCCCTCCATCGCCCATGTGGTAGGGTAAGGGTCTCACTCTCAGTGGGCTACGCCGGACGTCCTCCGCCTGAGGACTATGGAAGAGACTAATCAGGCTAGCATTTCGGAAGCCTGTCGATAGGCTGAAGAGGATGCGAAATGCGAATATATCGACTACACTCGTAGATGCTTGAGTGGCGATATTCTTGGACGTGGGTTCGATTCCCACCGTCTCCACCAAATACATAGTTTGGTGGTTTTTATTTTTGTTAAAAATGAAAAGTAAATGTTCACATACTATTTGTCCCTTTAAGCCGGGAATTTTGTGAGAAGTCCTGTTTATGTCTATAGGGTCTGGATGAGTGGCAATGCGTCCATTTTGTCGATGGATTGGTTCGTTGGTCATTCAAGGCTCCAATTTATCGCCCGATCGTCACAGGGTCTCTTTGACCGCTTCAAGGTGCCCGGTTGGTTAACCAACTCGCTTGTAAGGTCATCATGACTGCTCTCAGCCGCCCATTTTACAGCATTATCGTGCTTTACGTGTTTTAAGAACAACAAACCTGCTATAATATATTTTTTAAGGAAGACAAGACGGCATCAAAAGGACCCGTCTTTTTCTTTTTGAAAAATGTATTAAACGGTCTCACAGCCCTTTTAAAAGAGAGGCAAGGTGAACCTTCTATGTGGGAGGTAACAATTGAAGTTGTTGACATGGATTAATTATGCCGTTACAACGTACTTACCGGCATGGATTGTGGTTTTTGCTTTTATAGCTTACTTAGTTCCTTGGTGGTTTGAGCCCTTAACGAACTGGACCGGCTTCATGCTCGGTCTTATTTTATTTTTAATGGGAATGACCATCCCGCCATCCAGTATTCGTTACGTCTTCAGACATCCAAAGCTTGTCTTCACAGGAGTTGTGTTTAAGTGGACTTTTACAGTGTTATTATCAGTCGGATTAGGTTTAGTTTTTCTCGATCAGCATCCTGATGTGATGGCAGGCTTTATTTTGGCAGGCAGTGTACCGAGCGCTACGGCCGCAAGCTTGTATACATTCATTTCGCATGGGACAGTGGTGCTTAGCATCACCATGTCTGTAGTTGACACGTTCATCAGTCCGATACTGACTCCGTTGATCATGGAGACAGCAGTGGGTCATTTAATTCCGATTGATTACATATCTTTGGTCATCCAAATGATGATGATTGTCTTGCTTCCGGTTTTGGCGGGAATGGCAGTCCAAAAGTATCTTCCGTCATGGGTAGAGGTGTTGCGCCCAGCCGTCAGGTTATGTTCGTCCACGACATTAATTGCCATTGTATTGGCTGTTGTAGCTGGATCTAAGATGCTTATACAAGAAAACTTGTCATTGCTCCCGCTGCTTATACTTGCGACATTGGTGCAAATCCTGCTTCCGATGTGCCTGGTATATGTTGTGATCAAAAATCTAGGTGCCTCTCCATCGGATGGGAGAGCAATACTGTTTGAAGCGGGCCTGTGCAATACCGCATTGGCCGCTATTTTGGCGATGGAGCATATTAGTTTACTTGCCGCAGTACCGGCCGTGATCAATACTGTCTTAAACTTGTCGCTGGGAGCTTGGATGGCTCATCAACTAGGAAAAAATTCCCCTAAAAAATAATGGTGAAATATATTGACTATGTCGATTGATGGTGATAAAATATATAAATTTGACCATTTTATTAATATGTGATATAATGAACATATCTGAAGACTAGGAGGTGGGCTGCATGATCGAAGTTGGGGATAAAGTATTTTATCCAATGCATGGAGCAGGGATTGTGAAAGCCATTGATAATAAAGATTTTCGCGGTAAAGTGGAATCGTACTGTCTGATCACAATTCCCAGTAAACATATGGATGTGATGCTGCCAGTAGAAAAAGCTTCAAAAGCGGGATTGCGTCCTCTCGTTGACCGTAACTCAGCCAAGAAGATGCTGCAGGATTATTATCAGGAAGAGAATGACTCCGACCTTCCCTGGAAAAAAAGGTATAATGCAAATTTGGAAAAAATTAAAACAGGGGATTTTCGTGCCTGCTTAGAGGTTGTAAATGACCTTTTGCATAGGGGTAAAGAAAAACCTCTCAATGGCAGCGAAAAACAAATGCTGCATCAAGCCAAACGTTTAGTTGGAAGTGAACTTGCTTTAATTAAAGATATTAGTGAAAAGCAGGCAGAAAAAATGCTTGAACTGCCTAATTAATGACGTTTCTCCATTTATTATGGAGAGGCGTCTTTTCATTTTAAAATCCTATAGGAAAGGGCAGGCGTATTCAGCCGCCTGCCATCTACGGCCGCCCGCAGCCGGCCTGTTTTTTAAGCAATGTCTTTGCTATCGGTTTCTTTGAAAAAAACTTTAAATACTGATAGACTTTTTATAATATAACAGTTAGATAGAAAGGGGAGAGTTTTTCATTGGCATCTGAATTTAAAGTAACAATTGATGGAGAACGGATACAGGTCCGAGGTTCGGGGACCATTATGGAAACCTTGAAAGCGCTTGAAGTTTCAGTCCCGGATGTTTGTTTCCACCCAAGCCTGGGAGCTATTGAAACTTGTGATACCTGTATAGTAAAAGTGAACGGTGAATTTGTCAGATCCTGCTCAACTGAAATTAAGAGCGGTGATGTGGTCGAGACTCGAAGCAGGGATGTAAAAGAAGCACAAGTTATGGCTATGGATGAAATTTTGCACAAACATGAGCTGTATTGTACAGTTTGTGATTATAACAACGGAACGTGCGAGGTACATAATACAGTTAAAGACATGCAGATTAATCATCAGAGCATTCCATTTGAACCGAAACCATACGAAGTGGATGATTCCCATCCCTTTTACCGATATGATCCTGATCAGTGCATCCTTTGCGGAAGATGTGTTGAAGCATGTCAAAACCTGCAGGTTAATGAGACCCTTACTATCGATTGGGAAAGAGAACATCCGCGTGTCATCTGGGATAATGATGTTCCAATCAATGAATCATCATGTGTATCCTGTGGACACTGTGCCACGGTCTGCCCTTGCAACGCCATGATGGAAAAAGGAATGGAAGGGGAAGCCGGATATCTGACCGGGCTGAAACGGGAAACTTTGCGTCCGATGATAGATCTGACAAAAGATATTGAAACAGGATACGGATCTATTTTAGCGATTTCCGATATGGAAGCCGCGATGCGGGAAGAACGGATTAAAAAGACGAAGACGGTCTGTACGTATTGCGGGGTAGGCTGCAGCTTTGACATCTGGACGAAGGGAAGAAAAATTTTAAAAGTAGAACCGAACGCAGAGGCTCCTGCCAATGGTATTTCCACATGTGTAAAAGGGAAATTCGGCTGGGACTTTGTAAACAGTGAGGACAGGCTGACAAAACCTTTAATCCGGGAAGGCGAAACATTCCGGGAAGCTGAGTGGGACGAAGCTCTTCATTTGATTGCTGAAAAAATGACAGCTATTAAAGAGGAATCCGGCCCGCATGCGCTGGGCTTTATCAGTTCATCCAAGTGTACAAACGAAGAGTCCTATTTAATGCAAAAGCTGGCCAGGGGTGTCATCGGAACAAATAATATTGACAACTGTTCCCGTTATTGCCAGTCTCCTGCTACGATGGGTTTATTCCGAACAGTGGGCTACGGCGGTGATTCCGGATCCATCACGGATATTGAAAAGGCCGGTATGGTTTTGATTATCGGTTCCAATACAGCTGAATCCCATCCTGTCCTTGCTACCCGAGTCAAGCGTTCACATAAGCTGAAAGGGCAGAAGCTGGTTGTTTCGGATTTAAGGAAGCATGAGATGGCGCAAAGAGCGGATGTGTACATTAAACCCAAACCTTCTACAGATCTGGTATGGCTGTCCGCTGTCACAAAATATATCATTGATCAGGGATGGGCTGATAAAACATTTATTGACGAAAAAGTAAATGGCTTTGACGCCTATTATAAAAGCCTGGAAGAATACACCCTGGAATATGCAGAAAAAATTTCGGGTATCTCCAAGGCAGAATTGATTCAGATTGCCAAAATGATACACGAGTCAGACAGCCTCGTTGTTCTATGGGCAATGGGTGTCACACAGCAGTTGGGGGGAAGCGATACAAGTACGGCCATTTCAAACCTGCTGCTAGTCACAGGAAACTATGGACGCCCGGGAACTGGATCCTATCCGCTTCGCGGCCATAATAATGTGCAGGGTGCCAGTGACTTCGGAAGTATGCCGGACAGGTTTCCCGGCTATGAAAAGGTGGCTGATGCCGAAGTACGTGCCAAATACAGTAAAGCATGGGGTACAGAAGTTCCTGAGCATCCGGGACTGAACAACCATGATATGGTGGATGCCATGCATAACGGAACACTCCGCGGGCTCTATATTAAAGGCGAAGAAATGGCTCTTGTCGATTCGAATGTCAATTATGTCCGTGCCGGATTTGAAAAGCTTGATTTCTTTGTGGTACAGGATGTTTTCTTCTCCAAAACGGCTGAATATGCGGATGTGGTTCTTCCTGCCTCTCCAAGCCTGGAGAAAGAAGGTACATTTACAAATACCGAGCGCCGTTTCCAAAGGCTTTATCAGGTATTCGAACCGCTTGGAGACTCCAAACCTGATTGGCAGATCATTATGGCCATTGCCAACAGGTTAGGTGCTGACTGGAAGTATGAACATCCTGGTGAAATTATGGAAGAGGCTGCAAAGCTTGCACCATTGTTTGCCGGTGTCAGATATGACAGGCTCGAAGGTTATCAATCTCTGCAATGGCCCGTCAAGGAAGATGGTACAGATTCACCATTACTGTTTACGGATGGTTTTCCGTTCCCTGACAAAAAAGCCCGTCTGTTCCCGGTGAGGTGGACCGAACCGCTTGAATACGAAGAGCAGTATGATATTCATGTCAATAACGGACGTTTACTTGAACACTTCCATGAAGGAAACCTGACCTACCGGTCTGAGGGGATCGCCTCAAAAACACCAAATGTTTTCTTGGAAGTATCGCCTGAGCTCGCAAAAGAAAGAAGGCTTGTCAACGGTACTCTTGTCAGGTTGACTTCTCCATATGGACAAGTGGTCGTACCCGTTCATATCACCGATCGGGTAAAAGGCAATGAAGTGTATTTGCCAATGAATGATGTAAACAGCGGAGCCATTAATCTGCTGACGAGCAGCTTTGCGGATAAGGATACTGATACACCGGCCTATAAAGATATTATGGCCAAGATGGAGATTGTGAAAGAGAAAGGGGAAGATCCTCTCCCAAGAACAAACCACCGTTTTGGAAATCCACAGCCTCAAAAAGGAGTGGAGGTAGAAAGGAAATGGGCGAGGGAGGACTATATCTTTCCTGGTGACCGTGTGAAAAGGGAGGGACTGAAGGCAAATGGCTGAACCGATTAAAAATATTCAATTCAAGCCGGTGAACGAGGAAGAACAAAGACAGAACGATTTAAAGGAAATTGAAGATGCCCTCATAGCCAACAAAGATGCCATCTTAGATTTAATGAAAGTCATTGGCCATTTGAAACAACGGGGCGTTCTCGATATCGCCAACGGCTTGCTTGGCCAGGGAGATAAAGTACTGGATATTGCGGTTAATTTGGCCAATATGCCGGAAAATAAAAACTCACTAAAAAACCTTATGCTTCTAGTTGGGACAATTGGCATGCTGAATGTCACTCAGTTGGAGCCGCTGTTATTAAAGTTGAATGCAGGTATCGCCAGAGCAGCCGAAACTGCGGAAAAGGAAGAAGGGAAAACAAGTTATATTGGTATGGCACGTGCCTTGAGGGATCCTGAAATCAACCGCTCCATCACCTTGCTCCTTGAATTTTTAAAAGGAATGGGTACAGATATCGGTGAGTTTGAAAAAAATGATCCTACACACATAACACCTGCTGTTTCATCAGGAAAGACACAAGAACAGAAAGACCAGTAACAATATGGATATTCTTTAAAGACACTGAGACCTGCCTGAGCTGCAGGTCTCTTTGATATAATCTGAGTAAATTTGTAGTGGATCATTTAAAGTAACGAAGGTATATATGATAAAGGTAGTAAAATAATTAGTGGCCTGAGAGGAAATGTTATACAACGTGTTGAAAACGATGATACATGATGGTAAACGTAATGTGCAAAATTGCAGTATCACATATTCCTTAACGAACTCACGAAGCGGTTTAACTGTACAAAAAAACAATGGGGTGACTTCATGGGATTTTACTATTTTATCCTTCTTTTTGTTGGGGTGCTTCTTATGTTAGGAGCTGGGTTACAGGCATTTAAATATCAATCATTGTTTACCTGGAGGGTGATATCCTTAGGCTTGATCGGTATTTTGTTCATTGGTTTATCGCTCTTTTTATTTACGCCGGGCAGTTCCGAAATAATTGCTGACCTTTTACAATTAAACTGATACAAATGGGTGTATTGGTTAATAAGGGATAGGTTAGCCGAGGAATTGGAAAAGCAGGGAGGAGGAAAGATCCCCCCTAATGGAGGGGGTCGCAACAGATTTCCTCAACAAAGGTTATGAGTAAATGGGTCTCCTGAAGGCCCTGCCGGGTTTCTATTTACGATTCTCTTCATAAAACTGAATCCTACATTAAAAGTATAAGCATAAGTACCTGAGGAGAGGAGGGCTGCCGGTTTTCGGCAGCCCTCCATTTTTGCAATTAAAGTTCTTTTGGATCCAGTGTGTCACGCAACCCATCTCCGACAAAGTTAAAACATAATACGGTTAATAAAATCATCATTCCCGGAAAAGCAGGGTACCATGGGGCCGTCATCAACACTGTAAAGTTTTGTGCATCCTGGAGCATATTCCCCCAGCTTGGTGTAGGAGGCTGTACTCCGAGGCCCAGGTAACTAAGCGCAGCTTCTGCTAAGATTACTGTTCCGATTAATAGTGTGGCTGTTACAATAAGAGGACCTATGGCGTTCGGCAGCATGTGACTGAAAATTATTTTGACTGGTTTTGTACCGATCGTTCTGGATGCCAGTACAAATTCTCTTGTCCGAAGTGTTAAAAATTCCCCCCGCACAATTCTGGCTGTACTTGTCCAAGAAGTAATCGCAAAAACCAGAATGAGCTTATCTACACTCGGCTGAAAAATCGTAACGATGGTAATGAGTAAGAAAATCGTTGGAATTGAAATGATCACATCAACAAACCTCATGAGCAGCGCATCGATTATTCCGCCGAAATAACCGGAAACCGCTCCAATGGTTGTTCCAATCAGAAGAGCACCGGTCACTGATCCAAAGCCCACCAATAGAGAGATTCTTCCGCCATAAAGCAGTCTTGAGAAGATGTCCCTGCCAAAGCGGTCTGTGCCAAACCAGTGTTCTGTACTGGGGGGAGCCAGCTTGTTTGCCAGATTTGTTGCGGCAGGATCATAAGGTGCGATGAGAGGTGCCAATAGGGCTGAAAGAATAATCATCAACAGCACAAAAGCTCCGAAAACCGCCAATTTATTTCTGGAAAATTTGCGGATAAACATGCAGGTTAATGTTTCAGGTTTATCCGGGATGTTGGAGTCTGTCTCTGCATGATTGATCGTTGGATCGTAGTTAGAACGTGCCATTCCTATCCCCCTTAATACTCAATCCTTGGATCAAAGATCGCATATAATATGTCTGCCACTAAGTTACCGATTACTACGAATACAGCAGTTATTACGGTTAATGCCATGAGCACAGGATAGTCACGACTAAAGGCCGATTCAATAAACAACCTCCCAATCCCAGGCCAGCTGAATATCATTTCAGTAATGGCAGCGCCTCCTATAAAATTTGGGAGCATAAGTCCAAACATTGTAATAATGGGGATGAGTCCGTTACGCAATCCATGTTTCCAAACGACAGTGTGTTCTTTAAACCCTTTGGCTCTGGCTGTGCGGATATAATCCTGCCTCAATACATCGATCATGCTGGATCGTGTATAGCGGGTTAATGCAGCCATATCAGCAGTTGCCAGGACGAAGGCGGGCATAATTAAATGATGAAGCCGATCCCAAATGCTAAAAGGAACATTTAATGTAGCAACTCCGCCCGTTGGAAACCAGCCGAGCTGTACCCCGAAAAAAATAATCATCATAAGCCCAAGCCAAAAATTGGGGGTAGCAACGCCAAGAAATGACCCGATGGTGACGGTATAGTCGAGCTTTGTGTAAGGTCTCATAGCGGAAAAAATACCGAGCGGTACGGCAATGAGGAATGCTAATATTGTAGAGGCAGCCATGAGAAGCAGAGTATTGGGAAGTCTGTTCCAAATCATTTCACTGACAGGCACACCCCGGCGAATGAGTGACGTTCCGAAGTCTCCTTTGACCATGTTGCCGATCCATTTTACATATTGGACATGGATGGGGTCATTCAAACCGTATTTTTCTTCAAACTTTGCCTGATCTTCCGGTTTCATGGTAGGGTCCATCAACAGGCCGGTGGGTCCCCCGGGAGCAGCTTTTATAATAGCGAATGAAATGATAGAAATCCCAATCAACAACGGGATGGCCATGAGAATTCTTCGTATAATATAAGGGATCATCCGTCTGACTCCTTCCGCTGCGTAAAATTACCATGATATGAACTACATTTTTATAGGTTAAGAAAGAGAGGGGGAAACGGATGCCCGTTTCCCAATCTTCTTCAGAAACGCCTGGAGTCCGAGCTTAGCCAGCGCAGCTTCCGTCTTTTGTATGAGTCTGTACTTCCATAAAAAGATGCTTGCGCTTTTTCATCATTACTGCTTATCCAGCCACCACTGATGCGGCTTATAGATTGCATGTTTCGGATGGAATTCATAACCTTGCATTTCTGCTGGGACAGCTCTGAATTTGATTGGATAGTATAGAAACGTATATGGTTGATCCTCAGCCAGACTTGCCTGTATCTCTCCGATCAATTCTTTTCTCTTCTCCGCATCCTTTTCTCGCAGCTGCTGGTCCATCAGCGTATCAAGATCGGGATTTGAATAACCGGAAAAGTTCAACCCTTTTTCTATCTCTTTCGTGTGAAAGATGCCGCTTGGATCCGGATCTGTACCTAACGCCCATCCCAAGACAATCGCATCAAAGTTCCATACTCCCGGAGCGAGATCCGCGATGAGGGAACTGTATTCGACAATTTTCGGCTTTGCCTCAATACCTACCTCTTTCAATTGCTCTTGCAACAGAATTGCAGTGTCTTCTCTGACTTTATTACCTTGGTTTGTTTTGATTTCAAATGAGAACTTCTTTCCGTCTTTTTCAAGGATGCCGTCTTCTCCGGGCTTCCAACCGGCATCGGCCAGCATTTTCTTGGCTTTTTCAGGACCGTATTCGAATTTTTTTACATCCTCGTTATATGCCCAGCTTAGTGGGCTTTCCGGCGTGTGTGCCACTTCCCCGTGACCTTCTAATATTTCTTTCACGATGGTTTCACGGTCAATGGCATGGGTAATAGCCTGACGTACTTCCTTCTCTTTGAACAAGTCGTTTCTTAAATTACCGGCGAAAAATTCATATTGAAGGGATAAACCTTCTTCGATTTTGATTCCAATTTGGTCTTGGAATGACTTCACCATTTCAATATCTGTTGGTGGTACGCCATCCCAGAAATCAATGTCGCCATTTTGGAGTTGAGTCAGCATCGCATTGGCATCGGGAACGATTTTTAGCGTGATAGAGTCCAAATGAGGTCTTCCTTGGTAGTAATCTTCGAAAGCCTCAACTTTTACATATTGGCCGTCTTTCCATTCAGAAAATGTAAATGGCCCGGTACCAATGGGGTTTTTCGTATTAAACTCATGCTCGCCCAGTTCGGCGACCGGCACATCTTTCAGAATGTGCTCGGGCAAGATGCCAAAAGTCAGTCCGACCGTATGGAATTGGGCGTCTACTTCTTTCATATGAAACTTGACTGTCCGCTCGTCTACTTTTTCCACGCTTTCCAATGCTTCGAAATAGGATTTTCGTGGTCCGTCATAGTCGTCGCTTAATGGAATGTTATATGTAAATACAATATCGTCGGCAGTCAGGTCTTCTCCATCATGGAACTTAATGCCTTCTTTTAATGTAACCGTATAGGTCAGCCCATCCTCAGACTCTTCCACACTCTCGGCCAGAGCATCGGTAGTTGGCGATAAGTCCTCTTTATTGGAACCAACCAAACCTTCAAAAATAAGTGTTTCGACATCCGAACTCACAGCATCATTTGAAAAAAGCGGATTAAACAAAGTCGGTGATCCCGTAGTTCCGATAATCAAGTCTCCGCCGTTAACAGGCTTTTTATCATCAATAGCCGCATCGTTTTCATTGGATTGTTTTTCTTCTGATGTTGAATTTTGGCCACTGCATGCGGCTAAAAACATCGATAGTATAAATGCCAAGCTCAGCAGTTTAAACCAAGCCATTTTTTGCATGGTCCAGCCCCCTATATTGAATTTTAACTTGCATGAACGGATCTTTTATCTGTCCATACATCACCCCTTTCAAGGTATGCCGATTACGGATATAAATGACAGGCGACAAAATGTTCCTCTTTCATCTCTTGACAGTCGGGAGACACTTTCCGGCATAGTTCCATTGCCGCCGGACAGCGGGTATGGAATACGCATCCGGCAGGCGGATTGGAAGGGCTCGGAAGTTCTCCTTTCAAAATAATTCTTTCACGCTGCTGCATTCCGTCCTTTCCAGGAACAGGAACTGCGGAAAGCAGGGCACGGGTATATGGATGAAGAGGTTCTTCGTACACATCTTTCTTTTTAGCAAACTCCATCATCTTTCCAAGATACATCACAGCGACCCGATCACTGATATGGCGAACCACACTTAAATCATGGGAAATAAAAATATACGTAAGGCCAAATTCCTTCTGTAATTCCTCCATTAAATTAATAATTTGTGCTTGAATGGAAACATCCAGTGCAGATACGGCTTCGTCCGCAATGATCAAATCCGGATGTGATGCAAGAGCTCGGGCAATGCCAATCCGCTGCCGCTGCCCGCCTGAAAATTCATGCGGATAACGGTTCATCAAAGAGGGATTCAAGCCAACTCGATCCAAAAGTTCCGATATTTTCTCTATACGGCCCCTTCGATTATACAATTGATGAGTCTCGAGGGGTTCATTGATAATCGATTTCACTGTTTTTCGGGGATTCAGGGAAGCGTACGGATCCTGGAAAATCATTTGGATATTTTTTCTTACTGTACGGGCAAGGATCCTTTCCGGAACATGGGAAATATCCTTGCCTTTAAATAGGACTTTTCCGCCAGTCGGTTCATACAGCCGGATAAAAGTTCGTCCGGCTGTTGATTTGCCGCATCCTGATTCACCTACGATTCCCAATGTCTCTCCTTTTTTGACAAAGAGAGAGATGCCGTCAACTGCCTTGATCTGTCCGGACGTTCTTTGAAAAATCCCTGACTTGACAGGGAAATACTTGGCTACATTGACAGCCTCGAGCAAGTAGTTGGTACCGCTTTGTTTCGTATGCTGTTGCTGTTCCGGGGCTGTGGTCATGTGTTATCCTCCTTCTGCTCAAATAGAAAACAGCGGACAGCCCGCGAGTCCCCCTTTGGTTTTAAACGTGGAACTTCTCGAAGGCAGCGGTCAAAAGCATGGGGGCACCGGGAAGCAAAGCGGCATCCTATTGGATAATTCTCCGGAGACGGTACATTTCCCTGGATGGGGATCAGCCGGTCAGTATCCTTATCAATGGAGGGGATCGAGTTAATCAGCCCCGCCGTATAAGGATGATACGGTTCATTAAAAAGGGCCTCTACAGATGCTTCTTCAACAACCTGTCCACAATACATGACAAAAACTCTATCAGCAATTTCTGATATAACTCCAAGGTCATGGGTGATCAGAAGGATAGAGGTCTGAAATTGTTTGCTTACATCTTTCATCAAGTCTAAAATTTGTGCTTGGATGGTTACATCCAATGCGGTGGTCGGTTCATCCGCAATTAACAGTTTGGGATTGCAGCTCATGGCAATGGCAATCATCACCCGCTGTCTCATTCCGCCGGACAGTCGGTGGGGATACTCCTTCAGCAACTCTTTGCCGCGTGAAAATCCGACCATTTCTAGAAGTTCAGCGGCTTTCCTCAGAGCTTCCTTTTTAGATATTTTTTTATGGTACATTAACACTTCTGTTATTTGCTCACCGATGGTCAATACAGGATTCAGTGAAGTCATCGGCTCTTGGAAAATCATTGATATTTCATTTCCCCGAATGGGGTACATTTCTTCCTCCGGGATCCTTGCCAAGTCTATACCATTAAAGTATATATGACCATCGACAATTTTGCCGGGCGGACTAGGGACCAGCCTCATAATGGAAAGGGAGGTAATACTCTTACCCGAACCCGATTCTCCTACCAGTGCAACGGTTTCTCCTTTTTGAATATGAAGATCGACTCCATCTACAGCCGGAATCATCTTTTGGTTCGAAATGAAGTGAGTTTTTAAATTCTGTACTTCCAGTAAGGCTGTCAAAAAGCATCACCGTCCCTTTTTAAAAGTTCGCACATATGAGATTCAGTTAATTGTAGTTTAGATGATTCTACTAAAAATTACTATATCAATATTTTTTTGTGTCCACATGAGCCTAACGATCTATTCCTGGGTCTATAGAAGGATATATGTGCATGTAAAATAGTTTGTCTTTAAAAAATCCATATGCTTTTGTAATAAAATTATGTCTAACCTTGAAAAACTCCTGCTCTATCTGTTTGACATTTAATATTTATGAACAGAAAAAAGGCCTCTTTATCAATGAGAGGCCATCTTAGACGCTATTTCTGTTCCAAATGGATTGAACCAAAAGTAAAATGCCTGCAGATAACAATAGAATATGTATGACAGCTCCTGCCATTTGAGTGATAACCCCAATGAGCCAAAGTACCAGCAATACGCCAATAATCATCCATACCATATAAACATACCCCCTTTTTTTCTTAGATTACCCTTTCTCTTTAGGGGGGAAACCTTCTGTTGAAAAGATTTTACAATATTGATCATTACTCTTGAGAAAAGTTACAAATGCATGTAAACAACATAAAGGTCTTCTGCAACAGACAGGAGGTTCCTTATCTCGGATCACAAAGAACGATTGGGCTGATCATCTCATGACTACGTGATGTGAAAAATTATTCAGGCTGCTGCAGGATTTCCATTTTTCATTTTTTCAATGCAGCAGCCACTCTCCTATTCTGATTTTTTTCTGCCTGTTATCAAACGAATCAAAAAAAGGATCACTGCTGCAACAAGCAAAAGATGAATCAAGGCACCGCCGATCTTGGCAACAAGGCCAAGTATCCATAACACGATGAATATTCCAATGATTGTCCAAAGCATATTTTTAACATCCCTCCCCTGAAGATCAGTGTCTTATATTTACCCGATGGGATAAATAAAAAACCAGATTGGAGCTGCATTAAAACAAGATTTGCCTAGTTTTGAAACAGTCCAAGCGGGAATTCAATGGGTATCCGGCTGTAATTGGAGGTGAAGGCGCGTGAGAGTGAAAAATAAAAGATATTGGCTGATGGGCTTATTGGCGCTGTTGCTATGTGTGTTTCTTGGCGTGGTATATGTCCAGTCCACCAAAGCCCTTCCAGAGGGGATACCATATGAAGGGGAGACTCACCAGCTTCCGGCAGAATCGATTTCTTTTCTATATGACCTGACCTATCAGGCTCACGGGGAAACGCAGTATGAACAACATATGTTTAAAGCCGTGTTTGAGGCCATTGATGAAGCGGAGGAGTTCATTGTCCTGGACTTTTTTTTATACAACGATTATTACGATGCAGATCAGCAGTATCCGCAGCTTAGCTCCAATTTAACCAAAAAATTAATTGACAAGAAGAAAAAGAATCCGTCCATTGACATAACACTCATTACTGATGAAATCAACACTTCCTACAATTCTCACAAAAACTGGCAATTTGAAGAGTTAAAAGAACACGGCATTGATGTGCTTTTGACCAATGTTGATCCTCTCAGAGATTCAAACCCGTTGTATTCCGCTATTTGGAGAATGTTTTTTCAATGGCTTGGACAAAAGGGAACCGGCATCTTTCCGAATGCCATGGCTGATGGAGCACCGAAGATGACCGCCAGGTCTTATTTAAAGATGCTAAATATTAAAGCTAACCATCGGAAGCGGTTGCCACAGACCACACAATACTTGTTTTATCCGGTAATCCACATGATGCCAGCGCGTACCATTCCAATATTGGATTTCAAATTGACGGTCCCATTGTTCAAGACTTACTGGAGTCGGAACAGGCAGCAGCGAACCTTGCAGGAGGCAAAAAACTGTCCGAATATAAAGGAAGAAAAACTTCAACAGGGGACCATTCCGTTCAGCTGGTAACAGAAGGAAAAGTCCTGGAAAAAACTCTTTCTTCCATCGAAACAGCTATGCAGGGGGATGAAATATGGCTGGCTATGTTTTATCTTGCGGATAGGGAAGTCATCGATGCTTTGCTTAATGCTGCCAGCCGTGGTGTCCAAGTGAACATCATTTTAGATCCGAACAAGAATGCCTTCGGCTCAAAGAAAACGGGCCTTCCGAATCAACCGGTTGCACTCGAACTTCATGAAAAAACAGGCGGCCGGATTAACATTCGCTGGTATCAAACCGGGCAGGAGCAATACCATACCAAACTTCTTTATATTAGGACTAAAGACAAAGCACTGATTACCGGCGGCTCTACCAACTTCACTTCAAGAAATCTGGATAATTATAATTTGGAAACAAACGTTTATATTGAAGCTCCGATCGAATCTCCTGCAGCGCGGGATGTGGACAGTTACTTTCAAAGAATTTGGTCGAACAAGGACGGCCAATATACAATAGATGGTGCAGAACTTTTGAATCCATTAACGTTTGGCCAGCAAGTGATATACATGGTGCAGCAGATTTTTAACTTTACTACTTTTTAAACAGGTTGTTTCCTGTACTCTCATGAATACTAACTAAGGTTAATTCCCACAATTAGGTGGATGTGAGAAAATACAACTTGCAGCACATGAATTTCGGGATCTTACTGAATGGATTGCCGGCTGGTATAATACAGTACCTGCGGGCACATTTAACAAATCAGGCTGATGAAGATCCTGAATTAAAGTCCATGCTTGAGAGGCATTATTCCAACATATCGCGACTACAACATGAAAGTAGAGTTTGTCCAAAGTGCGGCAATACCGGATATATCCAAGTTTCAGCCGGATGATTCCCGACCGAAGCTGGACCAGTATACACACCCTCCGGTTCAAATGGTCAGAGCTTGTGTACCAAGGACGGGTGCAACCACTCTTTCTGACCAGGAAATTGCTTTAGCCTATCAATTAAATCAAAAAGCAACCGCAAAAAACTTGCAAGAGCCACTCTGGAGTGCCCGCACCCTGAACTGAGGACATTTCTTGAAAAAGCGATTTTAAACAGCAGCAGGCATTCATGTGATGTTTGGCAATATATGACGGAACGTGGGTATTATCCGCTTTCTCCTGTGCCAAAGGAAGATATCGAATTAGTTTCAGCGATGCATCAAATGATTCCGCAGCCTCCTTGGTCAGGGGCGAACAAGCAGAACAGCCATCATTTGTACAGTAGAAAAAGGGCAGCCGCAGCGGCTGCCTCTTATACCTTTCGGGAAAAGACATAATTTGTTCCTTTTTTAATCATTCGTCATTCAGTATAATGTTAAGATGGTTACCAGTTTTATTTTTTAAAGAGGAGATAGCAAAATGGCCTCACCAAGAAGAAACATTCCCAAAATAGATTATGGGATTATTTTAACATTGATGCTGATGATGATCATCAGTCTAATTGTCATATATAGTGCCCAGACTACCGGGCAATACGGAACAAATTTTGTGCTGCAGCAAGTCGTATGGTATACACTTGGAGGAATTGCGGCCTGGGTGATCATGCAATTTGATTCCGATCAGTTAAGGAAGATGTCCTGGTACTTATATGGGATAGGATTGCTTTTACTATGTATTTTATTTTTGTCACCGGATGACCTGCCCTTAACCAAACGGACAAATGGCGCGCAAAGCTGGTTTTTCATCCCGGGAGCGGGAGCTGTACAGCCTTCAGAATTTATGAAGCTCTTTACCATTTTGGTGCTGGCAAGATTAACAACAGACCACCATGTGAAGTTTACTCATAAAACATTACAGACGGACTTTTGGCTGCTAATTAAGCTAGGCCTGGTTACAGCCGTTCCTATTGCGTTCATTATGATGCAGCCGGATTTAGGAACTTCATTGGTCTTTTTGGCTATATTCCTGGGAATGGTATTGGTTTCAGGCATTACATGGAAACTGCTTGTCCCTATATTTGGCGGTATTTCATTTATCGCTGCTGCTGTTCTATTGATTGCGATAAAGATGCCCGAGTATTTAAAGTTTCTGGGTGTTAAACAATACCAATTTAAACGGATTTATTCCTGGCTGGATCCTTTTACGTATCAATCCAATGAGGGATTTCAGCTTGTAAAATCGTTATTGGCCATCGGCTCCGGAATGACGGGCGGAAAAGGGTTCGGAAACAGAGAAGTGTACATGCCTGAAAGTCATTCGGACTTTATTTTCAGCACACTCGGCGAGGAGTTTGGATTTATTGGCGGCAGCATTGTCATCAGTTTGTTCTTCCTGTTAATTTATCAGATTACAAGAGTTGGGCTCGATACGAAAAATCCTTTTTATTCCTATATTTGTACCGGTGTGATTTCGATGATTGCTTTTCACGTATTCCAAAATATCGGCATGACGATCGGACTATTGCCCATAACAGGAATTCCTCTTCCCTTTATCAGTTACGGGGGAAGTTCGCTCCTGTCCAATATGATGGCGATCGGTGTCATTATGTCAATCCGATATCATTATAAAAAATATATGTTTTCATCCAGTGAATAACGATCGGTCTGCGGAAGCAGGCCGATTTACTTATTCATCGATGCAAAATTAAATTATAATTCATATTAGAATCAAAAATTCAGTAAAAAATTCAATAGTAAATCAAAAAAGGTGTAAGCGCTTTTGAAAAAAGACTCGATTACTTGGTACGATTTTTGCAATATACATTTTAGCAAGACAGAGAAAATAAAGAAAAATAAAAATCATACCAAGAAGGGGAATTTAAAAATGGCTAGCACAAAAGTCACGTTAGGAAACGATAATATTCGTCCGTTGTCTATGCAACAGCGCACTGTAGGATTTTTTGGAATTTTTTCAATTTGGGTAGCAGCCAACTTTGTTATCACCACGATTTTAACCGGAATGCTGTTTTTACCGGATATATCTTTTATCGATGCCTTAAAGGTCATTTTTTTGGGTTCAGCTTTAGGAGCGATTCCCATTGCCTTAATGGGGAGGATTGGAACGAATACAGGGCTGCCGACAATGGTTATAACCCGTGCAGCTTTTGGCCAAAAAGGATCTTTGTTGCCTGCAATAGCAAACACAGTGATTCTTGTCGGATGGAGCTGGATTCAAGCATATATGGCTGGATTGAGCTTTGATTATGCAGTCAACTATTTAACGGGATACAGCAATGTCAATTTGTTTACGATTCTGACGCAGGCAGTTGTTGTATTGATTACCATTTATGGGATCCGCGGTATCGATCATGCACAGCGGTATATTTCAACAGCTATGTTGATTTTATCATTTATGGTCTTTTATAAGTTGTTTACTGCCTATGATGTACACTCATTAATCCAGCTCAAATTGTCTGAAAATCCTGAAACGACCTTCATTATTGCTTTTGATATCGTTATTGCAACCGCTTTTTCTTGGATGTCTTCAGTTAGTGACTACAACAGAAGTGCAAAGTCAGAAAATAGTGGAATGGTTGCAACCTATATTGCCTATGTGCTTGCTTCGATGGTCGCATTTGGTCTTGGATCAGCTGTAGGCGGTTTCAGCCTGGCGCTTGGCATGGAGCAGACTTATGATCCGGTTGTACTCCTTGCACAGCATGGATTTGGTCTTGTTGCAGCAATTGTTGTATTTCTTTCCGTTGTATCTACAAATGCAATGGCTCTGTATAGTGCCAATATGTCACTCTTAAATGTATTTCCGAAAGGGTCTTTCTGGAAAAATGCCCTCATTCTGGGTGTCATTACAATAATGGGTGCATTGTTGAAAGAAAGATTAATGACTCACTTCTTTGATTTCGTACTCTTTATTGCCACATTGTATATCCCTATCTTTGCAATTGTGCTGGCAGATTATTATATTGTGAAGAAAAGACGTTATGATGCAGAGGATATTGCACTTGACCAAAAGGGGTTGTACCGTTATACGAAAGGTTTCCACCCTGCTGCCTATGCTGCCTATGTATTGGGGGCCGCTTTTGCCCTCTACTTTACGTATATCAGCCCATTGGCGATCGGATCGACAGTATTGACGTTCTTCGTTTCAGGAATTCTTTATATTGGATTGACAAAAGTAATGACTTCAAGTGGAATAAATCAATCAAAAGGTGAAAAAACAGCATGAAGAAATGGGAAATAGCCGTCGTACAAGACGATTTTAATATTAAAAATCCTTTACTTTTGATGGAATCCCATGTGAAGGACAGCATACAGAAGCATCCGGAGACAAGGCTTATTCTGTTTCCGGAATCTGCAGCTTCCGGCTATATATTTTCGCAAGAATTCGTTAAAGCCAAAGCAGAGCCTGCTGATGGGCCTGCCTTTAAATTCCTGTCCAATTTAGCAAGAGAATTTAAATTGTACGTAGGGTATGGCTTTATTGAAAAAAAGAATGATCAAATATTTAATTCAATGAATTTGATTAGTGCAAATGGAGAACTATTGGCAACTTATCAGAAAATGCATCTCACTCCACTAGAAAAACATCTGTATACAGCCGGCGATGGTCTTGTTTCCGTAAAAACGGAGCTGGGGACTTTAGGCTTGATGATTTGCTGGGATATGGCTTTTCCTGAGCTCGGTCGTTTGCTTGAACAGCAAGGTACGGATGTCATACTTGCTCCAAGTGCATGGGAAAGTCCGCATGAAGATTCATACAGCCGAATGGCTGCAGCTCGGGCTATGGATAATACAGTTTATTTGGCGACGTGCAATTATTCCGGTGGAGAAGAGGAAATACAGTTCTTTGGCAAGTCTGCTGTGTATGGACCGGATGGCGGCATGATAAGCCGCGAAACAACTGGAGGGAACTCTATCATTACAGCAGAAATTGACCTTGCAAAAAGGCGGTATTTGAAAGATCATTTTTATTCTATGAGATCAGATGAGCGTACAGATTTGTATAAGATTCAATGGAAGGGATATTTCAATGGATATTAAAAGAATGATAGACTTGTCTCTCCCGTTGCAAAATGATGTTCCGGTTTTTCCGGGGGACCCTGAACCAAATATCCGTCCTGCCACTACAATCGAAAAAAATGGGTATAATACTTCATTTTTAGATATAGGTTCACATACGGGAACTCATGTGGATGCTCCTTTTCATTTTAGAAAAGAAGGAAAGACGATGGATCAGCTACCTTTGAATTATTTTATGGGTGAAGGCGTGATTATCCCTGCTACACATAAAAAAGGCGGAGAGGCCATCACGCTGGAAGACGCCTCTCCCTATTTCGATAAGCTTGGTCCTGGAAAAGTGGCCTTAATTCATACCGGATGGACGAAATATTTGGGAGAAGATAATTATTTCAATCACCCTTACGTAGATATTCAAGTGGTAGTGAAAATGCTGAATTTGGGTGTCCGGACCTTTTTCATTGATGCTTTAAATATAGATCCGCCAAATGGAGAGGATTTCCCGGCACATGAAGCAATCACAGTAGTGAATGGAATTATCGGTGAAAATTTTACGAATTTCAATCAGATTAATTTTGATCATCCCTTCATTATTGCACTGCCATTAAATATTACAAAGGGTGACGGCTCTCCTGTACGGGCAGTTGCATTACAATTATAATTTGTTTTTATTATTGAAATAAGGAAGTCTATGAAATTGCCGGCATATTAACCAAAAGGTTCATCTATGTCTTCGCTTTTTGTGGGCACTATTTTGCGATTAAGCAGGTGAGAATCACTGACAAATAGGTTTTGCCGTTCTCGGTGTTCCATTTGATGAAGCCTCATACTGCAAACAATTGAGGAGGTTATCCAACTTGATAAAATTAAAGATGTACATTAATGGTGAATGGAAGAACTCCACCAATAATGCTGTCCGTGAGATCATAAATCCTGCTAATGGAGAGGTTATTGCTCAAGCTGCCGAAGGTACGTTGGAGGATGCAAAAGTCGCCATCAAAGCGGCGAGGGATGCTTTTGAGAGCGGAATTTGGTCAGACCTTACAGCAGCGGAGCGGGCAAATTACCTTTATAAAATTGCCGGTAAAATAGAAGAAAACTTTGAAGAGCTTGTGGACTTGGAAATCATGGATAATGGAAAGACAAGAGGAGAGGCCGAGTTTGATATGGAGGATGCTGTAGCCAGCTTCCGGTATTATGCGGGCTTAATCGTGAACTCCGGCGGGGAAACGTTGGAAGTTCCAGATCCCGATATGCACTCCATGGTCGTTCGTGAACCTGTTGGTGTCGCAGGACTTGTTGTTCCCTGGAATTTCCCCATGCTTATGAGTGTTTGGAAGGTTGCCCCCGCATTGGCAGCAGGCAATACGATCGTATTCAAACCGGCGGAAGTCACTCCTATAACGGCAGTGAAATTGTTTGAAATTATGGAAGAAGTCGGAATTCCAGCGGGTGTGGCAAATATGGTTTTAGGTGACGGCAGCATTGTCGGCCAGGAAATTGCAGAGAGCAATGATGTTGATGTCATTTCCTTCACTGGAAGCACACAGACTGGAAGACGAATTATGCAGGCGGCAACAGGGAATTTGAAGAGAATTTCCCTCGAATTAGGAGGGAAATCTCCCAATATTATTTTTGAAGATGTCGATTTGGAAGTTGCGGTGGACCAAGCGTTATTTGGAATCTTTTTCGGAGCCGGCCAAGTATGTTCGGCTGGTAGCCGCATCCTTGTCCAGGAAGAGATCTATGACGCATTCGTCGAGCGATTTGTGGAACGCACGAAGAAAATTAAAGTCGGCTCTGGAAATGAGGAAGGCGTGGAAATGGGCGCCATCGTCAGCGAAAAACAGATGAACAATATTTTGAACTACATTCAGATTGGCCAGGAAGAGGGAGCTACTCTTGCGGCCGGCGGAAACCGAATCATGGACAGGGGCTTGGAGAAAGGTTTCTTTATTGAACCGACTGTTTTTACGAATGTGAAACAGGACATGCGGATCGTCCAGGAAGAAATTTTCGGACCTGTCGTTACGATCCAAAAGTTCAAGGATGAGAAGGAAGCCATTCAACTGGCAAACGATGTGGATTTCGGTTTGGCCGGGGGAGTGTTTACAAATGACGGGGCGCGTGCTTTGCGTGTTATCAAAAAACTCCGTGCAGGTATCACATGGATCAATACGTATCACCCAACATTCGTTGAAGCCCCGTGGGGCGGCTATAAACAAAGCGGTATTGGCCGCAGCCTTGGAACTTATGGGCTGGAAGACTTCCAAGAGGTTAAACAAATTAATATCAATATGAACCCTGGAATGGCAGGATGGTTCGGAAAGTAGTGACTAAAAACTCTACAGTGTATGAACTGTCCAGGAAAGCTGTAGATGATGATTGGAGGGGACCATTCCACAGCTACTTAAATGAGGTACTTATAGAACACGATGTAGGCTGCTAAACCTCCGAACTCTTCGGGTTTTGGCAGCCTGATTTTTCTGTATTCTTTCCAAAAATTATAGTACTCCATATATTTTATGAAATTGTATTGTATTGGTTAGACGTCATGCTCCTTTTTGAGCAATGCCTTAACCTTACGATGACCTTTCTTGTAATCTTTTTGTCGGTTTTTCCTATCGCTCCCTGCCATTGTTCATGTCCATGTCCATAGGTGTGTTGCTTTCCAACAGGCTGTTCAAATCGATAGATTTTCTTAGTGCGATACCCGTACATCCATGTCTTAACCTGCGAACTATTTTTAATACCATACCTCTTCATGAACTGCTTTGTTGTACGTGTCCCTGTCACCTTTCATTAATAAACGCCCATCTAATGTCTGCCGGGTACTCTCTTCTCCCCATGCAAAAACACCTCCGACTTTGTGCTTGTTGGTTTCAGCATACCCGTTCGAAGGTGTTTATGTTTATCAAAATATGAGGTTAGTTCTTAGGTGTCCAGGTGTTAATGTATGGGAATTTATTTTCCGAAACTGATTCTGATCAGCTGCGCAACTTCCTTTCGGTTGTTTTATGATGAATTCCAGGATGATAGAATCACCAAGGACTTCCTAAAGTTCATCTGCTTTTGACCATAACGATTGAATGACATCACTGAAGGACTTTTGGATGTTTTTTTCTTCTTTTTTCTTTAAATAAATAAGTGAAGTTTTTAAGGCGATCGTTTGGTCCGTTAAAATAGGGACAAGGTCTCCGCTGGCAATTTCTTTGCTGATCAGATTTCCTGAAAGCAATCCGTAACCCGTTCCGTTTAAAACGGCGCGCTTGATAGCTTCTTCACTTCCAAATTGAATGGTTTTTCTTGGGTTAAGGTTGGCTTGTTGCAAAAATTGCTCGATGGTCCTCTGATAGCTCATACTAATCCGGAAATTGATAAAAGGGTACTGATTGAATATGACATCATCCTGATACTGTTCATATATATCTTTGGCAACGACCAACAATAGTTCCTCTTCATCCAAAATGATATTATTCATGCTGCTTTTTGATACTTCACCGGCAATGACGCCCAGATCATAACTGTTGGCTTCAATCCCCTTGATCACTTCATCACTGCCGCAGGAAACTAAATGGATATGAACGTCGGGAAATGTCCTTAAAAACTCTGAAACGATCGAAGGAAAATAATTGGTGCAATAATATTCGGGAGCAGCCACTGTAAGATAGCCGCTGGGCTTCCCAAGTTCCATCATGGCAGATTCCATTTCATCTACAATTAGAAACAGCTCATCCGTATATCTTTTTAAAAGCTGGCCTGCAGGTGTTAAGTGATTCTTTTTGCCGGCCCGGAAAAATAACAGCTGATTCAGCTCATTTTCCAGCGCCTGAATTTGCGCTGTTACTGTTGGTTGGGTGAAATTTAACTTTTCTGCAGCTTTGGTAAAGTTCAGGCATTCTGCTACAACTTGAAATGTTTTTAAATTTCTTAATTCCAATGCACCCACTCCTGCTTCATCTATCATTAGGTATATTCTAACACAGTTTAAAGGATTTAAAGGGAGAAGCATTGAAAGTACCTATCGTTTCAATAGAGATTGCCAATTTCACGGGACGTTTTTCTTATGCTACCTTTAATATATAGGGGGGGTGCCTATATGCTCGTTTGTACAACGCCTGATGTTTCCATTGATCTGCAGAAAAAACTTGCGGAAGAGACACAACAAACGGTTGTTCAGAACAAAGTTGCAGAACTGGATGAAAAAGATAGGTACCAGGCAGAAATTCTTATCACATACGGCAATTTCGAAGATGCCATAACAGTTCAAGAAATCGACCGGCTTCCCAACCTCAGATGGATCCATGTATTAAGCAGTGGAACGGAACAGTTGCCAAAGGACACGATTCGAGACAGAGCCCTATGTGTTACATCCTCTAAAGGAATTCATTCCATACCGATGAGTGAGTATGTCATATGTGCGATCCTGTATTTTGCAAAAAGAATAGGAGATTTTCGTAAGCTTCAGGATCAAATGCGTTGGTCTTATTCATTGGGGATGTCGGAAATCTACGGTAAAACTTTGTGTGTGTTGGGAACGGGTTTCATTGGTACTGAGATTGCAAAAAAAGCTAAAGCTCTTGGCATGGAAGTCATCGGTTTTAATCGAAGCGGACGTGCATCCGATGGTTTTGATCAAACTTATAAAATCCGGCATGTAAACGAATTCATTCCATCCTTCGATTATATATGCAACGCTCTCCCATCCACCAAAGAAACCAGGGGATTAATTGATAAGGAAATGATCCGAAGCATGAAAGACGGAGTCATCTTTATCAACGTTGGAAGGGGAGACCTGGCAGTAGAAGCAGATTTGGAAGAGGGATTACGTACAGGGAAAATTGGCGGAGCAGCTCTTGATGTGTTTAACAAAGAGCCCCTTGAACCCGGTCATCCTTTTTGGTCAATGGAAAATGTCATCATTACTCCTCATGCGTCTGCCAGAACGGAAAGGTATATGGAACGTGCACTGGATATCTTTATTAAAAATTATCACCTCTATAAGGAAAACGCTTTCGAAAACATGGTGAATAAGGTTTCTTTTTAATGAATAGGAGAAAAGGAGAGTTATTCAATGAAGAAATATCAACAAGATCCCACATTTAGAGAACCCCGTTTTAGCGGTATCAGCACATTTATGAGATTACCTCATGTAAGAACACTCGATGAAGTTGATGTGGCAGTGGTAGGTGTACCGTTTGATACGGGGCAAACTTTCCGGACAGGGGCAAGGCTTGGACCGCAGTCGATACGAAACTTTTCATCCCTTGTCCGCTGTTCGTCCACTTTCCACGGTATCAACATATTTGATTATGTATCTGCGATAGACTACGGAGATGTGCCGGTGGTTCCCGGATTTATCCAGGAAACGTATGAAAATATGGTCGAGGTGCTGGCGCCGATGTACCAAAGAGGTATTGTTCCTATTGTCATGGGTGGAGATCACTCCATTACTCTGGGAGAATTGCGGGCGGCTGCCAAAGCTTATGGCCCTGTATCCTTGCTCCATTTTGATGCCCACACAGATACAGTGGATAGCTACTTCGGACAAAAATATACGCACGGCACTCCATTTAGGCGGGCTGTAGAAGAAGGATTGATTGATCCAACTCGTTCCATTCAGGTAGGTATGCGCGGACCAGTCAACAGCCTGGATGAATATGACGAATCAAGAGAATTAGGGTTTGAAGTGATCACCTCCGATGAAATATATGAGATGGGGATCCCTTCACTGATCACTGCCATAAAAAATAGAGTCCAGGGCCAGCGGGTATTTCTTTCATTTGATGTGGACTTTATCGATCCTGCCTTTGCACCAGGGACAGGAACACCTGAAGTCAATGGTATTTATCCGCGGGAAGCCTTTCAAATCTTGCGGCAATTGAAGGATCTTTCGTTTATCGGATTTGACGTGGTTGAAGTCCTCCCTGCATATGATCATGGTGAAATTACATCTGCATTGGCAGCAAACATCATGTTTGAAATGATGTGTTTGGCCGCACTGAACAAAAAACATGCAGTATTAACGAAATAAGAGCCGAATATCCCGGCAATGAATAAAAGGGACTTCATTTGCCGGGTTTTTAAAAGAAAGAACTAACATTGAATAAAAGCATAAGGGACGCTTCACTTTGTAGAGTATTCAAATTGTAAGCGTTAACCAGGGGGTATCACAATATGGGAACAATTGACATTGTCATTATTATTCTTTATTTTGCCGTCATCGCAGGTGTCGGGGTATATGGAGCAAGGCGGGCTACGAACGCGGAAGAATATATGGTGGCCGGCCGGAATTTAAACTATTTCATGTATATCGGCTGTTTGGCCGCTGTCATACTTGGCGGAGCTTCTACAATAGGTACCAATAGGTACCGCGAGACTGGGATATGAATTTGGAATTTCAGGAATATGGATGGTAGTTGCAATCGGTACGGGTGTCATCTTACTGGGGATCTTTTTAACAAAGAAAATATCCCAGTTCAAAGTCCTGACAATCAGTGAATTGCTTGAAAAACGCTACAGCAAAGAGACAAGGCTGGTTAGTGCCATTGTTGCAACGATTTATACATTGATGCTGACAGTTGTTCAAATGATCGGTATCGGTTCATTGTTAAATGTATGGCTGGGTTGGAACATGGCCCTGTGCATTATCATAGGGGGAGGAATTGTCTTTTTATACACAACAATGGGTGGTATGTGGTCTGTTACCATGACGGATATTGTGCAATTCGTTATTATGACAATTGGCGTATTCTTCTTATTGCTGCCGATGAGCCTTTCCGACGCGGGCGGCTGGACCGCTTTAAATACAGAACTTCCTTCCGGATTTTTCGATATTGGCCATATTGGCGGAGAGCGAATCTTTCAATATTTCATCCTGTTTACACTTGGGCTGATGGTTGGACAGGACATTTGGCAGCGGCTATTTACTGCAAAAACTCCAAAAGTGTCGAAAATTGGTACTGTAGCAGCTGGAATCTATGCCTATGCTTACGCAATTGCTTTGGCGATCATTGGGATGAGTGCTTTCGTATTACTGCCAAATATCGAAGATACCCAAAATGTTTTTGCCGAGGTGGCTATGATCTCTCTTCCTCCAGGTGTGCTCGGTCTCGTCCTGGCAAGTGTTGCTGCAGCGATCATGTCGACAGCATCGGGGTCAATCATAGCCTGTTCAACACTTATATCTAATGATATTGTAAAGAGATTTTTTAAGCCGGATATAAGTGATAGAGGTTTTGTCCGGATTTCCCGCTTTACCACTGTAGGAATTGGCGTTTTTTCCATCATTTGTGCCATTTGGATCCAAGATATACTTGTTGCCCTGGACGTTGCTTATGCCGTGTTATCTGGAGCCTTATTCTTCCCGGTCATCTTTGGTTTGTTTTCAAAGAAGGTCCATGCGCGAGCGGCTTTTTACTCCATCATTTTAAGTGCAGCCGTTATTCTGGCAGGACTGGCTATATTGGGAATTACAGCAACAGAACCAATTATATACGGATCGGCAGTAAGCTTTGTCACATTATTGGTCCTATCGTTTTTTACTTCGAATAAGGAAAAAGACCAGAAGGAAATTAATGTGAGTTAGAAGAGCTGCAGATGGCCTAATGAAGTTCAGGCACCTGCGCTGACAGTTGAATGGTTAACAATATAAAGACGACTTATACTCAGTTTTTGAATATAGAGTCGTCTTTTCTATACGTTCAAAAATATATAAAAACAATAGGAGTCTTCAAAGAGACTCAAAGGAAGAAGCTTCAAACTATACCTCCCTTGATGTCTATCTTATTGAACTCCCCCATACGGAAATTGATTGGAATACCCCGCATGCTGCTGGTAGGACTGCTGAATCTTTTGCTCGCTCTCAGCGTCAAAAGCGTACCAGCCGTTCTTGAACATGTGTTCAAACAGGCTGCGCTGCGCATTCTGAGTTTCGTTGAAAATTGTCAGTAAGTCATCATAAAGGTGCTGGTGACTCGCTTCATGCAGAGCGACAGCATAGCTTCTTGTCATATATTTTTCTGTGGACAACATGTCATTCATAAAATCACGGTCATTCATCTGCGGTGTTTTTGGAACTTGAGCAGCCGGGTTTTGAATTTTTTGCCCAGATTGGTTTTGGTTGTTCATTGGAAAGATTTTCTCCTTTCTATCACATCATCTGGTTATTTTGCTGTTTTTCCTGTAAATGGGCAAGAAGCATTTCATAGTGGCGCTGATGCATTTGCCCGCACTTTTCAATTTCTAGCTTGACGGGCTGGTCCTGACACTGTTCGGCAAAAAAATGTGCTTTTTTCATGGCTAGCAGATTCCATGCCAACATATCATTAATATAAGAAAGGTCTTTAGTCGTAATGACATGCGGCGGCTGCTGCATGACCGGCTGTTGCTGCTGCGGCATTTGTTGTGAATTTTGCTGGTTCTGCATAGATTTCCCTCCTTAAACAGTACAAGGATAGCATTTGTGGAGAAAGGAATTTTATTCATGTGCCTCGTTTATTAGCAATTTTGATTTGCTGTTAAAAATCATTGATAAATTCTGATGATTCCGTTATATTAATACTAAATCAAACTTTTCGCAATGGATTTTTTTAACCATAAAATGAATGAGTGTTCATTCAAAGGGCGTAAAGGAGGAATTGCATTGTCATTTCGTATTCGGAAAGCTGCAGTCATCGGCTCTGGCGTCATGGGGTCCGGAATTGCAGCACACCTGGCGAACGTCGGTATTCCCTCTCTCCTATTGGACATTGTACCAAGTGAACTCACCGACAGAGAAAAGGCAAAAGGGCTGTCTCTGGAAGACAAGGAAGTGCGGAACCGCTACGCAGAGAAGGCGCTAAAAGGCCTTTTGAATCAAAAGCCTGCACCTCTGACGAGCAGAAAAAACGTTGGCCTGATTAAAGCCGGCAACCTGGAAGATGATATTGAAAAGCTGAGTGAGGCGGATTGGATTATCGAAGTGGTGGTCGAGAATCTCGATGCAAAAAAGCAAATATTTAAAAAGGTGGATCAATATAGAAAAAAAGGCTCAATAATCAGCTCCAACACATCAGGAATTTCTGTAGAGGCAATGTCTGAAGGCCTTTCCGAAGACTTTCAAAAGCATTTCCTCGGAACTCACTTTTTTAATCCGCCGCGTTATTTGAAACTATTGGAAATTATTCCGACCCAAAAGACAGATCCGGCGGTAGTTGCTTTTATGAAAACATTTGGAGAAGATGTGCTCGGCAAGGGAGTGGTCGTGGCCAAGGATACGCCTAATTTTATCGCCAACCGCATCGGAACATACGGATTGCTTGTTGCTGTCAATGAGATGCTCCAAGGAGGTTTCAGCATCGGGGAGATAGATTCCATTACCGGCCCGCTAATCGGCAGGCCTAAAAGTGCAACGTTTCGAACGCTCGATGTAGTAGGGCTGGATACGTTTATTCACGTTGCCAACAATGTTTATGAATCTGTTGAAGGTCATGAAAAAGACGTGTTCAAAGTACCGGATTTTATGAAGCAAATGCTTGAAAATGGCTGGCTTGGCAGTAAGGCCGGGCAAGGTTTTTATCTGAAAAAAGGTCAAGAGATCCTCCAATTAAACCCTCAGACCCTTGAATATGAGCCAAGAAAAAGACTGAAAACTCCCGGAGTGGAGATGGCGAAACGGGAAAAAGGCACGGCGCAAAAATTGAAAGCGCTTATTTATTCGAGTGATCCTGCAGGTGAGCTTCTTTGGAATATAACGGCTCCTGTCCTGATCATTTCTGCTGAATTGCTGGGAAACATTGCGGATGACCCTGTTTCAATTGACCAGGCAATGAAATGGGGATTTGGCTGGGAGCTGGGTCCGTTTGAAATGTGGGATGCGATTGGTGTGGATAAGGCAGTCGGAAAAATGGAGCAGCAGGGTTGGACAGTGCCTTCCTGGGTGAAAGAAATGCTGCATCAGGGTCACTCCACATTTTACAAAGAAGTGTCTGGTACTGAATATTATTGGGCAGGCCATGAATATAAAAATGTGGTCAAAAATCCAAAATTTATTGACTTGAAACTGCTGAAAAAACAGGGGAAGGTATTAAAAAAGAATTCCGGAGCCAGTTTGATTGATCTTGATGACGGGGTCGTCCTGCTTGAATTTCATTCCAAAAACAATGCTATCGGTTTTGATATTATTCAAATGCTCAATTATGCCATTGATGAGACAGAGCAGCACTATAAAGGGCTTGTTATCGGAAACCAGGGGAAGAACTTTTGTGTCGGTGCCAATATCGGTCTCATTTTAATGGCTGCTCAGGATGACGATTTATTTGAAGTGGATATGGTGATCCGTCAATTTCAAAAGGCAATGATGCGAATCAAGTACTGTGAAAAGCCTATTGTAACGGCACCATTCGGCATGACACTTGGCGGAGGTGCTGAGGTGTGTCTACCTTCCGCCCATATTCAGGCCTCCATGGAAACATATATGGGGCTGGTGGAAACCGGAGTAGGGCTCATTCCGGGCGGAGGAGGAAATAAAGAATTATATATTAAAACTTTAAAAAGCATGCCTCATGGCGTTGACTATGATTTGCAAAAAGTAGCGAATAAAGTATTTGAAACCATTGCTATGGCCAAAGTCTCTGCTTCCGGACAGGAAGCAAAGGAAAACAATTTTTTGAACAGGGCCGATGGAATTTCCGTAAATGGGGATCACCTGATTTATGACGCGAAGCATGCCGTTTTGGCTCTCCATGAACGAGGTTATCAACCTCCTGTACAGGAAAAAGTCCCGGTAACCGGTGAAACCGGATATGCAACGCTGCTTCTCGGTGCAGAATCTATGAGGCTTTCAGGTGCAATCTCTGAACACGATATGAAAATAGCAAAAAAATTAGCCTATGTTATTGCCGGAGGGAACCTTCCGTTTGGAACAAAGGTAGATGAACAATATTTACTGGATCTTGAAAGGGAAGCATTTTTGAGCCTTGTTGCTGAGTCAAAGTCGCAGCAACGGATGCAGCACATGCTGCTGAAAGGAAAACCGCTGAGAAATTGACCCATAGTTTAATAGAAATGAGGGAGGATCATATGCGTGAAGCGGTTATAGTCGCCGGAGCAAGAACTCCGGTCGGTAAAGCCAAAAAAGGCACACTTGCCGATACCCGGCCAGATGATCTCGGAGCTCTTGCTGTAAAAGAAACGTTGAAACGTGCAGGCAATTATAATGGGAATATAGATGATGTCATTATGGGCTGTGCGATCCCTGAGGCTGAACAGGGATTAAATATGGCGAGAAACATTGGTGCGCTTGCCGGCCTTCCTAAAGATGTTCCGGGAATGACAATCAATCGTTTTTGTTCGTCAGGACTGCAATCTATTGCATATGCTGCCGAAAGAATTATGGTCGGCTCTGCAGATACAATTATTGCGGGCGGGGCCGAATCGATGAGTATGCTGCCGATGTCCGGCCATATCGTCAGGCCCAATGCCAAACTCGTAGACTCGGCTCCTGAATATTATATGAGCATGGGTCATACAGCTGAAGAGGTAGCCAAAAGATTTGGGGTGTCCAGGGATGATCAGGATGCCTTTGCTGTAAAGAGCCATCAAAAGGCAGCAAAAGCGATAGCTGACAAAAAATTTGAAGATGAAATTGTCTCGGTAGATGTCATTTCAAGATCGGTTGGCCCAGATTATAAGGTGACTGAAGAACATATACAATTCTCGCAGGATGAAGGCGTCCGTCCGGATACCAATATAGAGGTATTATCAAAGCTTCGCCCCGTGTTTTCTATCACTGGCTCGGTGACGGCTGGTAATTCTTCGCAAACGAGTGACGGGGCTGCGGCAGTCATGGTAATGGATCGTGAAAAGGCCGATTCTTTGGGACTTCAGCCTATGATAAAATTCCGGTCATTTGCCGTCAGCGGAGTAGCCCCGGAAATCATGGGCGTAGGGCCTGTGGCAGCAGTTCCGAAAGCATTGAAAATTGCCGGGCTTGAACTTTCCGATATCGGCCTGTTTGAATTAAATGAAGCTTTTGCCTCGCAGGCTATTCAAGTCATACGGGAATTGGATCTGGATGAGGAGATTGTCAACGTAAATGGCGGTGCAATAGCGCTGGGACATCCGCTGGGCTGTACCGGGACAAAGCTGACGCTGACGCTTGCCCATGAAATGAAACGCAGGAATGTCCAGTTTGGTGTGGTAACGATGTGTATTGGCGGGGGAATGGGAGCTGCAGGTGTGTTTGAACTCCTATAATAATGAAACGGAGGAATGTCAGATGGCCAAAAAGACAGGGAGGCTCATCAAAGGCGGTGCTTTTTTAATAGAAGATATTGAAGCAGAGCAAGTGTTTACCCCTGAAGATTATACAGATGAACAAATCATGATAGCCAAAACCACAGATGACTTTGTAACAAATGAGGTCATGCCGCAGGTGGAGCAATTGGAGAACCATGAATTTGATCGCTCTGTGAAACTATTAAAAGAGGCCGGAGAGCTGGGACTTCTCGGTGCCGATGTTCCGGAAGAATATGGAGGCCTGGGCCTTGATAAAGTGAGCTCAGCACTCATTGCTGAAAAAATGGCAAAAGTAGGAGGCTTTTCAATTTCTCACGGTGCACATGTAGGGATAGGATCGCTGCCCATTGTACTGTTCGGAAATGAAGAACAAAAACAAAAGTATCTGCCTGCATTGGCAACTGGAGAAAAGCTGGCAGCCTATGCATTAACGGAACCAGGTTCCGGGTCGGATGCGCTCGGTGCAAAAACTGCAGCCACATTGAATGAGGACGGCACTCATTACATCTTAAACGGGGAAAAACAGTGGATTACCAACTCTGCTTTTGCGGATATCTTTATTGTGTATGCAAAGATAGACGGTGAGCACTTTTCAGCATTTATTGTGGAACGGGAGTTTCCGGGAGTTTCCACCGGGCCGGAGGAAAAGAAAATGGGAATCAAGAGTTCGTCCACCCGCACGCTTCTATTGGATCACGCTGAAGTGCCGGTTGAAAACTTGCTTGGTGAAAAAGGTAAAGGACACCGGATTGCCTTTAACATTTTAAATATCGGCCGGTATAAACTTGGAGTGGGAACGGTCGGTGCGTCTAAACGTGCTCTTGAAATTACACTGGAATATGCCAATCAAAGAAAGCAGTTCAACACCCCGATTTCTCACTTCAATCTGACAAAAGAAAAATTTGGTACTTTGGCTGCTGAAATTTATGCCGCGGAATCCTCCGTTTACCGGACAGTCGGCTTGTTTGAAGAGCGCATGAGCCGTTTGAGTGAAGAGCAAATTAAAAATGGGACGGAAGTGGCGAAGTCCATCGCCGAGTATGCCATAGAATGTTCATTAAATAAATTTTTCGGGACAGAAGTTCTTGACCATGTAGTGGATGAAGGCGTGCAGATTCACGGCGGGTACGGGTACATGGAAGAATATGAGATTGAAAGGGCTTATCGTGATTCCAGGATCAACCGCATCTTTGAAGGTACAAATGAAATCAACCGTCTACTCGTCCCGGGCACCTATTTAAAAAAGGCGTTCAAGGGAGAACTCCCTCTTCTTGAAAAAGCCCAGAAACTCCAGGAGGAGTTGATGATGTTAATGCCGGAAGAGCCGGATGATGAGCCGCTTGCCCAAGAGAGGCATTTAACAAATGGAACCAAAAAAGCCGCCTTGATGATTGCGGGACTGGCAGCGCAAAAATACGGAAAAGCGCTTGAAAATGAACAGGAGATCCTTTCACGAATGGCCGACCTTGTATCGCTTGCCTATGCCATGGAATCGGTTGTCCTGAGAACGGAGAAGGCGATAAAGCGGTACGGTTTGGAAAAGAGCAGACAAAAGCTGTTATATACTGAAATTTTCTGCCAGGATTCGATCACAAAGGTGGAACAGCTTTCAAGGGAATGCTTGGCGGCGATGGAAGAAGGCGATATGTACCGCATGATGAACTCAGCTCTCAGAAAGCTGACACGCCATACGCCGATCAATGCCATTGCCAAAAAGAGGGAGGCAGCGGACCGGCTGAGCGGAGCAGAAAAATATATTGTGTAACATACAAAACGAGCAAACAAACGGTTTGCTCGTTTCTTTATTCATAGTTCCCCGGTTTAAAAGGTCTATGATACCGTGCACTTTAAAGGAAAGGAGTCTTCACCCTGAAAGGAATTACACCTGTCTCTGTTAAAGGTCTATCGTATAAACCGATAGTAAAGTTAACAGAGCGGTTTCCTTCAGGAAATGCGGATCTGATTCAAGAAGCTCAATTGTTTTTAGATGATGCGGCTCCGTCGATTGCTGAGATCCCAAACGTAATAGAACTAGAGGGAACCGTCCAATTTCCACCCAACAGTTCCCTTCCACTTGGGATTTGTCTACAGCAAGGGCAAATGTGGTCATCCGGTACTTGACTGAAGAACACAAAATGGATGCAAATCTATTCAAAGCGGTCGGCTATGGCGAGTTTCGGCCTGTTTCAACAAATGACACTAAACAGGGCAGAAGCAATAATCGCCGTGTTGTTTTAATCATGACTAATGAGGAAATGCTGAAATAATAGTAGAAGAATAAAGAATAAAAAAGGTTTTTTCATGGAAGTGTCGAATATAGTGTAATATTGACACTCCAAGAACTTTAACGAAAGGAGGGTGATTGGATGCCGTTGACCGTTTATGCTTATCCGCGTTGCGGGACTTGCCGAAAAGCAAAGAAATGGCTCGATGATCACCAAGTGGCTTACAATGAAATACATATCGTTGAACATCCTCCTTCAAAAGAAGAGTTGAAGGAACTGTATGAAAAAAGTGGGCTGGAACTAAAGAAATTTTTTAATACCAGTGGAAAAAAATATCGGGAACTCGGCCTGAAAGATAAAGTGAAAGAGGCATCGGATGAGGAGCTGCTGGAGATTCTCGCATCGGACGGCATGCTGATCAAGCGCCCCATTGTCACGGATGGAGAAACTGTGACCGTCGGTTTCAAAGAAGAAACCTTTCAAGAAGTTTGGAACCGGGTATAGTAAGAACGTTTTCTTGCTTTCAATATGTACTTTATGTACATTTAAATAAGAATATAATGATGGAGGGATTTACATGAACACACCGGCAGAATTACGTTATTCAGAAGAGCATGAATGGGTAAAAGAAGAAGGAGAAAAGGTACGAATCGGTATTACTGATTTTGCCCAATCTGAATTAGGAGATATTGTATTTGTTGAGCTTCCGGATGTAGGAGATGAAGTAACAGCTGACGAACCTTTTGGCAGCGTTGAGTCTGTAAAAACTGTTTCTGAACTGTATGCTCCAGTCAGCGGAAAAGTGGTTGAAGTAAACGAAGATTTAGAAGACAACCCTGAATTTGTCAATGAATCTCCTTATGAAAAAGCCTGGATGATCGTTGTAGAACCTTCGGACCGCAGTGAGTTTGATAACTTGATGTCAGCTGAAGATTATGAGAAAATGACCAGTGAGGAATAAAATCGTATCGTAATTGGCATATGAACGTTACGATCCTGACAAAACAAAGGGATAAAATACGGAGGCTGCTTTCTTGCCGGCTCCATGAAATTTGTCCGGGCAACGTTCAGGCTGTCTTTGAAGGCAGCATCATTTTCTTGGTGGGCGATGGTCGTACATAAGCAGACAGCCTGGCTGCACCCAGTGGATCATGTTTCAATTTGCGGCTGGGGGTATAAGTTTAATCTTAAGCATGGTGGTTGAGACAAGTATAAAAGAAAAATGCGCCTTGGGACCAATATCCAGGGTGCGTTTTTTTTCAATTGGAGCGCATAGGATGAGTATACAGACAGACATTGTGATCATTGTAGAAGGTTTATCGGATAAAAAACGATTGACGCAGGTCATTAAAGACCCGGTTGACATTATTTGTACAAACGGTACAATCGGATTATCCAAGCTGGATGAGCTTATTGAGGAACTGGAAGGACGAGACATTTTTATTCTTGCAGATTCTGACCCCTCCGGTGATCGGCTAAGAAAGCAGTTAAAGCGAGAATTCCCCATGGCCAGGCACCTGTATATTGATCGTAAATTCAGGGAAGTGGCGACAGCTCCGCTGGAGCATTTAGCTCAGATATTATTAAGAGCAAGAATTGATGTTCATGCACAGTATCTTTATAAAGGATGAAACAACAATATGGAAGAGTGGACCAAAGAAGAGATTCGTCACACCATGGCCGAACAAGAGCACGCTTTTATTTATTTTTACACCCCCCTATGCGGAACATGCCAAGTGGCAGGAAGAATGCTGGAGATTGTTGAAAAAATTACGGATACATCCATCGGTAAGGCTGACTTGAATTATATGCCTGACCTGGCGATGGAGTTAAAGATTGAAAGTGTCCCTTGTCTATTCATTCTTCAAAAGGGTGTTCCGGCAGAAAAAGTATATGCTTTCCGCTCAGTACCCCATTTACTTGAAATCATCCGAGAATATATAGGAAACAACTGTTAATAGAAAGAATTCCGTTTAGATCACGCTTCATTCGGGAAGATAGAGAGTACCCGGGAAATCGGGTACCAAAAACGAAAGGAATGGTTTTTTATTCACCCCTTAAAGCTTCAATACACAACTGATATGGAAAAAGCACTTCATAAGGCACACGGTATCGGTTACGAAACGTACAGGCAGGACTGTGACAAAAGAATCGAAGTTGAAAAGCGCCGTGAAGAGGATTATGTGGAGTCGAGAATTGTGGCTGCGAATATAGGAGGGACCCTTTCGTCAAAAATGTAAATAAAATGAGGCTGATCTGTTAAAAATATACAGATCAGCCTATTTTTATTGAGAAGGTTCTCAAATAAACAAAGGTAATTTCATTTATTCCGGCTGCTTGTTGATAATTATTTTAAAATAAGCTAAGATGGAATAGTAATTAAAAGAAGATAGAGAGAAAATATTTCTAATTATGGAGGTAATGAGGATGGCTTCAACGTTAACAATCCAAGATCTTAATGTATCCATTGACGATAAAGAGATCTTAAAAGGAGTAAACATCAGTATAAATGGTGGAGAAGTCCACGCAGTCATGGGTCCAAATGGTACAGGGAAATCAACTTTAGCCTCTGCGATTATGGGCCATCCACGATATACGGTTACGAACGGAAGCATTACGCTTGATGGACAGGATGTGTTGGAAATGGAAGTGGACGAACGGGCACGTGCCGGTTTGTTTTCAGCCATGCAATATCCAAGTGAAATCAGCGGAGTAACAAATGCTGAGTTTTTGAGAACTGCTATGAATGCCCGCCGTGAAGAAGGGAAGGAAATATCTTTAATGAAGTTCATTAAACAAATGGACAAAGAAATGGAACTTCTCGAAATGGATCCTGACATGGCTCAGCGCTATTTAAACGAAGGGTTCTCAGGCGGAGAAAAGAAACGCAACGAAATCCTTCAACTATTAATGTTGAAACCAAAATTTGCCATACTTGATGAAATTGACTCAGGTCTTGATATAGATGCTTTAAAAGTTGTATCCAAAGGAATTAATAAGATGAGAGGCGATGATTTTGGGTGCCTCGTCATTACTCACTACCAACGGCTTCTCAACTATATTACACCAGACTATGTGCATGTCATGATGCAAGGCCGAATTGTGAAATCAGGCGGTCCTGAACTGGCTCACCGTCTGGAAGCAGAAGGTTATGACTGGGTAAAAGAAGAGCTTGGAATCGAAGACGAGACTGTTGGCCAAGAAGCATAAGTGGTAGGAGGATGGAAATGACAATTGATACGAAAATGACAATAGATCAAGATTATATTCGTTCTTTTTCCAGTAAACATGATGAACCTGCATTGTTTACCGAGTTGCGGCTAAAGGCTTGGGAACTGGCTCAAGACCTGCCAATGCCCAAACCGGACAAGACAAGAATTACAAATTGGAATTTTACAGAGTTTCCGAAACATGAAGCGGAAAGCACCACTTATCAATCGCTGGCGGATCTGCCGGAAGTGGCGAAATCAGTTGTACATGCAGATGACCGAAATCAGAACTTGTATATTCAACATAATCAGAAAGCTGCTTATCTGTCGCTTTCCGATGAATTGAAAAAGCAAGGAGTACTATTTACTGACCTTTTCACTGCGCTCCGTGAGCATGGAGATCTTGTAAAAAAATACTTCATGACGGATGCAGTAAAAGTGGATGAACATAAATTAACTGCTTTTCATGCAGCGCTGGTAAACGGCGGAGCGTTTTTGTATATTCCAAAAAATGTGGAAGTTAAGGAGCCTATTCAGGCTGTTTATATATTTGATGATAAGGAAGCGGCGATGGTCAATCATGTGATCATCGTAGCAGATGATCATAGTTCAGTGACCTATGTCGAGAACTATGTATCAACAAATGATGAAGTCAATAACATTGTCAACATTGTATCTGAAGTAATTGTCAATGCGAATGCACGTGTGGTTTATGGAGCGGTTGATACCATTGCCGAAGGGTCAACCGTTTATGTAAACCGCCGAGGGATCACAGGTCCGGATGCTGATTTGGATTGGGCGCTCGGGATGATGAACGATGGAAATACAATTGCCGAAAACAAAACCAATCTGATAGGCCAAGGATCCAAAGGAGATGCCAAAACGGTTGTTCTCGGCAGGGGAAATCAAACTCAAAACTTCACAACAAGTGTTATTCATTTTGGCAGAAATACGGAAGGGTTTATTTTGAACCATGGTGTCATGAAAGACGCTGCATCTTCGATTTTTAACGGTATTGGAAAAATTGAAAAAGGCGCATCAAAATCAAACGCTGAACAAGAATCACGCGTGCTGATGCTGAGCGAAAAAGCCAGAGGAGATGCAAACCCTATTCTGCTGATTGACGAAGATGATGTAATGGCAGGGCATGCGGCATCCGTAGGACGTGTCGATCCGGTACAGCTTTACTACATGATGAGCCGTGGTATTTCCAAAGCGGATGCTGAACGCCTGATCATTCACGGGTTCCTGGCCCCGGTTGTGGAAAAGCTGCCGATTGAAGCAGTAAAAAGCCAATTGACAGAACTCATCGAAAGGAAAATGCGATAATGATAGCGAGCGAAGTTAGGAAACAATTCCCGATTCTTGACCAAGAAGTCAATGGCCACCCGCTCGTTTATCTGGACAGTGCGGCTACTTCCCAAAAGCCTGTCCAGGTCATTGAAGCCATCGATGAATACTACAGGGGATATAACTCCAATGTTCACCGTGGAGTCCATACATTGGGTACAAGGGCAACTGATAAGTATGAAGGTGCCAGGGAAAAAGTAAGACGGTTTATCCATGCCTCTTCAACAGAAGAAATTATTTTCACCCGCGGAACGACAACAGCCATCAACACCATTGCGAAAAGCTACGGCCGGGCAAATGTTGAAAAAGGTGATGAAATTGTCATTACGTATTTGGAACACCACAGCAACATTATTCCATGGCAGCAACTGGCCAAGGAAAAAGGAGCAGAGCTTAAGTACATTCCTTTGCTGGATGATGGCTCTATCCACATGGAAGAAGCGAAAAACATCATCAATGAACGCACAAAAATCGTTTCAACTTCGCATGTGTCCAACGTTTTGGGAGTCATTAACCCTATCAAGGAATTGGCAGCCATTGCTCATAGTCACGGAGCTGTAATGGTAGTGGATGGTGCACAGGGTGCTCCGCATATGAAAGTGGATGTCCAGGACTTGGACTGTGATTTTTATGCTTTTTCAGGCCATAAAATGTGTGCACCGACTGGAATTGGTGTATTATATGGAAAGAAAGAGCATTTGGAGAAGATGGAGCCCGTAGAGTTCGGCGGTGAAATGATTGATTTTGTCGGATTATATGAATCCACATGGAAAGAGCTTCCCTGGAAATTTGAAGGGGGAACTCCAATTATTGCCGGAGCGATTGGTTTGGGAGCGGCCATTGACTTTCTTACTGACATTGGCTCTGAAGCGATTTTAGAGCATGAGCACAAGCTGGCCGCCTATGCTCTTGAAAAAATGTCCGAAATTGACAACCTGACAATCTATGGACCGCTGGAAGCTGAAAAACGCGCAGGAGTCATCACGTTTAATATCGAAGATGTTCATCCGCATGATGTGGCAACAGTGCTCGATTCTGAAGGTATTGCAGTGCGTGCCGGGCATCATTGCGCACAGCCCCTTATGAAGTGGCTGGATGTTTCAGCAACAGCAAGGGCAAGCTTTTATTTATATAACACTGAGCAAGACATTGACAGACTTGTTGAAGGCCTTGTTAAAACAAAGGAGTATTTCACGAATGTCTTTTAATAACCTTGATAGTCTATATCGTCAAGTGATTATGGATCATTATAAAAATCCCCGTAACAAAGGGTATGTAGAAGACGGAAGTTTGACGGTCGATATGAATAACCCGACTTGTGGGGACCGGATCCATCTCACAATGAAAGTCGAAGACGGAAAAGTAACTGATGCCAAGTTCGATGGAGAAGGCTGCTCCATTTCAATGGCTTCCGCTTCCATGATGACGCAGGCGGTGATCGGCCAGAATACGGAAGATGCCTTGAAATTATCGGAAATTTTTTCGGAAATGATCCAAGGAAAAGATATTGACGATGATGACCTGGATCTTGGTGATATAGAAGCTCTACAGGGGGTTTCGAAATTTCCGGCGCGGATCAAATGTGCAACATTGGCGTGGAAAGCGATGGAAAAAGGAATTAAGGAACAACAATAAAGAATGGAGGAATGGGATCAATGGCTAAAAATGCACCTCAAATAGGCGGCGAGTATAAGTATGGCTTCCGTGACCGTGACGTTTCCGTTTACCGCTCAGAGCGGGGTTTAACACGTGAAGTTGTCGAAGAGATCTCTAAAATGAAAGAAGAGCCTCAGTGGATGCTGGACTTTCGGCTTAAATCCCTGGAGCATTTTTACAAAATGCCTATGCCGCAGTGGGGCGGGGACTTAAATGCCCTCAATTTTGATGAAATCAGATACTATGTAAAGCCGTCTGAGCATACGGAGCGTTCTTGGGATGAAGTTCCTGATGAGATTAAGCAGACCTTTGATAAGCTGGGAATACCGGAGGCGGAGCAAAAGTGGCTTGCAGGGGTTTCCGCACAGTATGAATCGGAAGTGGTTTACCATAATATGAAAGAAGATCTCGAGAAAATGGGGATCGTCTTTAAAGATACGGATTCCGCTTTGAAGGAAAACGAGGATATTTTCAAGGAACACTGGGCAACTGTCATTCCTCCAACTGATAATAAATTTGCTGCGTTAAACTCAGCTGTCTGGTCAGGCGGATCGTTTATTTATGTACCGCCAGGTGTAAAAGTAGATACACCGCTCCAGGCCTATTTCCGAATTAACTCGGAAAATATGGGGCAGTTCGAGCGTACACTGATTATTGTGGATGAAGGAGCACATGTGCACTATGTAGAAGGGTGTACTGCACCGACTTATACTACAAACTCTCTTCACAGTGCGGTTGTTGAAATTATTGTGAAAAAAGACGGTTACTGCCGGTATACAACGATTCAAAACTGGGCCAATAACGTTTATAACCTTGTGACGAAGCGTGCTGTTTGCCATGAGCATGCAACCATGGAATGGATTGACGGCAACTTTGGTTCCAAGCTGACCATGAAATATCCTGCTGTTCTGTTGAAAGGTGAAGGAGCAAGAGGATTGACACTTTCCATTGCCATGGCAGGAAAAGGACAGCATCAGGATTCAGGTGCTAAAATGATGCACTTGGCGCCAAATACGACATCATCCATCGTTTCCAAATCCATGTCACAGCATGGAGGAAAAGTAACTTATCGTGGAATTGTCCACTTTGGCCGCAAAGCGGACGGTGCACGTTCAAATATTGAATGTGACACCATGATTCTGGATGACAAATCCACATCTGATACGATTCCTTATAACGAAATTCTTAATGACAATATTTCTTTGGAGCATGAAGCGAAAGTTTCCAAAGTTTCCGAAGAACAGCTCTTCTATTTGATGAGCCGCGGAATTAGTGAACAGGAAGCTGTAGAAATGATTGTCATGGGCTTCATCGAACCGTTTACCAAAGAGCTTCCAATGGAATATGCGGTTGAAATGAACCGACTGATCAAGTTCGAGATGGAAGGTTCTATTGGTTAATTCATACCAAACCCTTGTTGCATGAGGCAGCAAGGGTCTTTGTTTTATTTGCGGATGCTGTCTTCGTTAGCATCTGGGCAACTTGTTGAAAAAATAAAGCATCACGGATGTCTGGTTTATTAGTTATTTTGTTGTTCTTTTAACTCTTTCATTTCCTTTTCCAGGCGATCCAATCGTTCAAGAATCGGCTGGATGGCTTCATTTAATAACGTGCGTAATCTCTCCTGCTTTTCATGATCCATGATGCATACCTCCTAAGTAGGTTTGTTTACTGTTTTTATCATACCAAAAAGCCTCATGTAAATATGTGATATATGTCACAGTCTTGCTTGTGAGCAAGAAAAAAAGCCTGAAGGCTCGACTGCAGCGTATGGGTACACGGACAAATCGATTCTGGGCAGTCGCCGGCAAGGCCACGATCCTTCCGGCGCTGCAGTTACTAGCATGCAGCTAGGCTGTGGCTGTGCTTTTATAAAGAATACAGCATTTTCACTTAAATATTAAAATTATGGACTTGACCCGGGAGCCATTCTCGAGAGCTCGTTTTAATGAGTGTTTCATTAAAACGGTTACTTGAATTATCCACGAGTGCCCGTATAAGAAGAATTTTTTTAACAAGATCACTGGAGATCTGTACCGAGCCCCTAGTCATGCCCACCTTGCCGCTCGCAAGCCATAAGTGATTCGGTAAACAGTAAGTCTCTTGAATTACCAACCGGCTTCCGGCATAACTTAACAACTTACATATAACATGTATAAGCGTGGAGGATTCATGCCCCTGCAATGCAACCCGCCCCGGATTTTTATTTTGTTAAAGGGGAATACATGAAGGAGATAATAGAAGTGTTATGCTAAACTAAGAACAGGTGATTATATGATATATATAGGAGTAACCGGATGGGGAGACCATGATCTTTATCCCGCTGGAATGGCCTCCCGCGACAAGTTAAAGGAATATGCGGCTCATTTTCCAACTGTAGAGGTAGATGCTTCTTTTTATGCGGTGCAGCCCGCCCGCAATGTGGAAAAATGGGTGAAAGATACGCCCGCCGGTTTTCGGTTTGTGGTTAAAGCTTATCAGGGAATGACGGGGCACCAGCGGGGAGAGATTCCATTTTCCTCAAAAGAGGAGATGTTTCAGGCATTTAAGCAATCCCTCATCCCTTTTGTAGATAGCGGAAAGCTCGCGATGGTCTTGTTTCAGTTTCCTCCGTGGTTTGATTGCCGGAAAGAGCATGTAGCTTACCTGCGTTATTGCCGTGAGAAAATGGAAAATTATCCAATCGCATTAGAGTTTCGCAATCAGTCTTGGTTCTCAGCCGGATTCCGTGAACAAACTCTCCGGTTTATGGAAGTGGAAGGCTGGATTCACAGTATTTGTGATGAACCTCAAGCAGGTGAGGGATCCATCCCTGTTGTCCTTCAGGCGACCCATAAAGAAAAAACACTCGTTCGGATGCATGGCAGAAATACTGCCGCCTGGATGAAACCCAACGGAAAAAATTGGCGCGAAGTCCGGTATTTATATAAATATAGTCAGGAAGAGCTGGAGGAATGGAAAGCCCGTATCCAACAGCTTCAACAGGAATCCAAAGATATCTTTGTCCTGTTTAACAACAATTCAGGCGGAGATGCTGCCGGAAATGCAAAAGACCTTATTCAGTTGCTAAACATTAAATATGAAGGACTTGCTGCCAGACAGCTGGATTTGTTTTAAGGAAGTGTCATTGTGAGAGAAAAAATTCATATATACCATACGAATGATATTCACAGCCATTTTGATAAGTGGCCCAGGATCAGAAAGTTTTTAAAAGAAAGAAGAGCGATTCACGAAGCTGCCGGAGAAGATGTTTTTATCTTTGACATCGGAGATTTTGTCGACAGATGGCACCCATTCACGGAAGGAACCCTTGGAAAAGGGAACGTGGAGTTATTAAATGAAGTTGCCTACACAGCTGCCACTATTGGGAACAATGAAGGGCTGACATTGCCGAAAGAGGCCCTGGAACAATTGTATGATCGTGCACAATTTGACGTGCTTGCGGCGAATCTATACCTGCCGGACGGTTCCCGCCCATCATGGGCGATGCCCTATCGAATATACACGACCTCCAAAGGCACCACAATAGGCGTAACGGCAGCCACAGCTTTTTACCGCCCTTTGTATAAGCTTTTGGGCTGGGAGATGACGGAGCCGCTTGCAGAGCTCCGGCGGCAAATTACCGAACTGCAAAAAAAGGCGGATATAATTATTGTTTTATCCCATTTAGGCATGAACGATGACGAAGCCATTGCTAAAAGCAACCCGCGAGTCGATTTGATTTTAGGCGGGCATACCCATCACGTTTTTATGAATGGAAAAAAAGCAGGCCATACTTTGCTGGGGGCAGCAGGCAGGCATGGTGACTATGTTGGCTATATTGAGGGAGAGCTTAATACAGGGCCGTTTTTTTATAAGAAATTTACAGCATCCCTTTTCGAAACATCTATGTTGGAGAGTCCCCCAAATGCAGCAGGGTACATAAAGGAATTGGAGCAAACGGGAAAAGTCCTGCTTCAAACGGAAGTGGTCAGGCTGCCTGAACCGCTGAGTTATTCGTGGCTGGAGACATCGGAGCTTCCCTCTATTCTGTGTGAAGCTATATATAAGTGGTGTGAAGCAGATTGTGCATTGATAAATTCGGGACTGATTCTCTCTTCATTGGAAGGCAGCGTGACAAAATATGATTTGCACCGGATGCTGCCGCACCCGATCAATCCCTGTAAGGTTGAATTAACAGGAGCAGAACTGGCAGAAGTCATCGAAAGAGCAGAAGACAGTGATCTGAGTGAGTTAGAGTTTCAAGGGCTTGGTTTCAGAGGAGTCATGATGGGCAAATTCGTCTATCACGAAATCGTGTTTTGTGATGACGATACGATTTTAATAGCAGGGGAGCCGCTGAATCCGGAAAAAATGTATCATGTGGCTACCTTAGATATGTTTACGTTTGGGATATTTCTGCCACCCATCAAAAACGCCAGAAAAAAAATCTATTATCTCCCTGAATTTGTACGGGATGTCATGGAGTGGGAGCTGAAAAGCAGGTACGCCTCTCCATAACAGAAACCTCTCCTTGTGTAACTAATGATCCATCCTTTCATATCATGGATATTGGAAGGAGTGGTTGAAATGGTTCAAATTGAACCCGTTGTGATTGACGGCATGATGTTTGTTGCCTCGACTGTTCGTTTACCAAAAACCACGCTGCTTACTATATCTAATGAAAAAGGTTATATCATGTGTGGAGCTCTGGATGTTGGCCTGTTAAACGATAAGCTGAAAGATAGAGGTGTCATTGCCGGCAGAGCTGTCGGCGTCAGAACGATACAACAGCTGCTCGATGCTCCTTTGGAGTCAGTCACGTATAGGGCCGCGGAGCTTGGCATTACCCCCGGAACAACAGGACGCGAAGCCTTGTTGAAAATGTCTTGATAAATTCTGGTCTCCATTTCATAAACTAAGCACTATATTCCCCCCTCAGCCGCATATATTGTACGAGGGGGGATCCTATTGGCTCGATTTCGCGCACGGAAAACCAGGCGGGGGCCATTGCCTTTCCGCTATGTATTATTGCTGTCATTTGTTTTCTTCATTTTTTCCACAGCCGCAGGATTGTGGGTTGTTAATAAAGGAATTAAACCAACTTTAACAAGTTATGCAGAATCCCAGACGCGAAAAATTGCACCGATGGTTGTCAGTAAAGCAGTGAAGGATGTCATTCCCAACGTGAAAGATATAAGGGAAGTAACGGAAATTGTACCGGATGGAGTCGGAGGCAGAACAGTTCAATTTAAAACAGATATTATTAATGAAATACAGGCAGATATAACGAAAGCGATTCAAATGAATTTAAGACAGGCTGAAAAAGGAGATCTGGCTTCTCTCCAGGCAGAGACAGGTGTAGAATTTTCCTACGATCAATCTGCCGAAGGTGAAGGCATTGTATATTCCTTTCCATTGGGTCAGGCGACGAATAATGCCCTCCTTGGAAACTTGGGGCCGAGAATCCCGATTCGTTTTACCCCTGTAGGCAGTGTAGATACAGACGTTCAAACAAAGGTGGAGCAATATCCAATTAACAATATGTTCGTCACTGTCACCATTCAAGTGGATGTTACAGTACAAATTATTATTCCTTTTGGGACAGAGCAAACAAATGTACACCAGGAAGTACCCATTGCGATTGGTCTGTATCCAGGAGAAGTACCGCAATTTTATAATAATAGCGGTACAATGAATCCTTCCATACAATTTCCAGAAACTCCACAGTCGCCATAATATTGTCAACAGCCTTCAAGGATGATATGATACATCCGATAGCAAATATTTCGTTTTACGGGATAACAAAAGAGAAGCACGATTGCATGGTGAGCCACCCTTGGTGTGGTTTTTTCTTTTGTTTAAAATTATTCAATCATCTCGAATCCAGGTATACAGCAAGAACAGGGGGAACACGTATGGAGCAGTCGGCCCTTTCATTATTACCGCCCATTTTGGCCATCCTGATGGTCATCCTGACTAGAAAAGTCCTGTTGTCTCTGGGGGCAGGTATCGTCGTTTCGGCTCTATTGTTGGGAAAAGGGAACATAGCTGAGTCTTTTTCTGTTTTATGGAAATCTGTACAGGGTGTCTTTATGGAAGACGGCGGAATCAATACATGGAATATGTATTTATTGTCGTTTCTCTTTTTATTGGGTGCCCTTACTGCTCTGGTCAACATGGCCGGAGGAACAAAGGCGTTTGGAGAGTGGGCTGCCGCCAGAGTAAAAAGCCGTATCGGCGCACAATTATTGACCATCGGATTAGGTATCATTATTTTTATAGACGATTATTTTAACGCTTTGGCAGTGGGCCAGGTTGCCCGGCCCATCACGGACAGGCACCGTGTATCGAGAGCAAAGCTTGCATACTTGATCGACTCTACATCAGCACCTATTTGTGTCATTGCACCCATCTCAAGCTGGGGTGCTTATATTATCGGTATTATTGGAACAGTATTTGCGACACACCAAGTCACAAACCTTTCAGCGTTCACCGCTTTTATACAAATGATTCCGATGAACCTGTATGTCTGGGCAGCGCTGGGACTCGTCTTTGTTATCACTGTCTCCAATGCTGATTTTGGCTTAATGAAAAAACACGAAAGCCGTGCACTAAAAACTGGGGTCCTCTATGATCCCGATACTGTGATTCCGGGGCAGATGAAGGAGAGTCTGCCTACGAGTGATCATGGGACTATTGGTCATTTATTCTGGCCTATTGCTGCCCTTTTCGCGGGTACACTTGCTGTAATTGTGTGGACAGGGGTGAAAGCGAGTGAAAGAGGGGCTTCCCTCATGGAAATTTTCGGTAATGCAGATGTGTCCCTTGCTCTCGTTTTGGGGGGGATTTTTGCGTTATTGATTGCGGTGGCGCTCTTTTTCCGTCAAAAAGCAGTAAACAAGTCCATCAATGTTTCACACCTTTTGAAAGGGATTCGAGCGGGCATGGCCTCTATGCTCCCGGCAGTACTCATATTAATTTTTGCCTGGATTATGATCACATTGATTGAAGATTTGGGTACAGGAGAGTATCTCGGTAATGCCGCAGCACATTCGCAGCTGAATATCGCCTTTTTGCCGGTGATTTTATTTATTGTTGCCGGGCTTGTCGCTTTCTCTACAGGGACATCTTGGGGAGCTTTCGGCATATTGCTTCCGATAGCAGGACAGATTGCTGCAGCAACGAGTATGGAACTGCTGTTGCCAGCACTTGCAGCGGTTCTCGCAGGATCGGTGTTTGGTGATCATTGTTCACCTATTTCAGATACGACCATTCTCTCATCGACAGGAGCGGGCTGCAATCATATGGATCATGTGCTGACACAGCTGCCGTACGCCTTGCTGTCAGCACTGATTGCAGGAGCCGGTTTTATCGTCTTGGGCTTAACCAAAAGCACACTCTTGGGACTGGTAACAGTGGCAGTGCTGCTGGCCATCATGGCCTTCGTAAAAAAGGATAAATCACTGCATGAATAAGACAGGCAGCCAAGCTGCTCCGCGTTAAGGACAAATGGAGCATCTTTAAAAGGCTGTCTTTTTTATTTTAATATAATTTCAGGAAATCATTTTATAAATGAAAATGATTTTTTTATTTTGACAAAAAAAGGATGAATGGCTATACTATTTTTATAGTTTGAATATTTTCAGACTATTCCAAGAAAATTTAAAAAGGAGGTTTTTAAATGGAGAATCGTGCGCAATTTGGTTCAAGAGCCGGTTTTATTTTTGCTGCTGTCGGTTCTGCGATTGGACTTGGGAACATTTGGCGTTTCCCTGCTGTTGCGTATGATAACGGAGGAGGAGCATTTTTTCTGCCATATTTGTTTGCCTTGCTGACTGCCGGAATACCATTGTTAATTTTGGAATTTACTATTGGGCACAAATATCGCGGCTCCGCACCGCTTTCTCTGGCAAGGGTCAGCAAAGGTGCAGAATGGATTGGCTGGTGGCAAATCGGTATATCTTTTGTCATTGCTACGTATTATTCAGTTATTATCGCATGGGCATTTGCTTATACGTACTTTTCATTTAATTTGGAATGGGGAAGCGATACAACCAACTTCTTGATCGCTGATTATCTGCAGGTGGGCGAAACATCTTCAATGGGAAGCTTTGTTCCGGCTGTTTTGATTCCGCTTATTTTAGTGTGGGCTCTTGTATTGGGTATTTTATTTGCAGGTGTTAGAAAAGGAATTGAAACCGCTAACAAAATTATGATCCCCATGCTTGTCGTATTATTTATGATTATTGTTATTCGGGCGTTGACCTTGGATGGAGCAGTTGATGGGTTGAACCAATTTTTCAAACCCGATTGGAGTAGCATTTTTAATGGTAAGGTGTGGGTTGCAGCCTACGGACAGATTTTCTTCAGTTTATCCATTGGATTTGCCATTATGATTACTTATTCAAGTTATTTGCCGAAGAAGTCTGATATTACCAACAGTGCATTCATTACGGGTTTTGGCAACTCCGGTTTCGAACTTCTTGCAGGATTCGGTGTATTCGCAGCACTAGGTTTTATGGCTGCTCAACAAGGAGCAGGTATCAATGAAGTGGTTCAAAGCGGAGTGCTGTTGGCCTTTTCCGTCTTCCCGACGATTATTAATGAATTACCAGGATTCCAGCATATATTTGGGGTATTATTCTTTCTCTCCTTATCCTTGGCGGGACTGACCTCTCTCATCTCTATCGTGGAAACCTATATGGCCGGTATTCAAGAAAAATTTAATGTATCCAGGACAACGGCTGTCATATTTGGAGGCGGACTGACAACGCTGGTCTCGCTTGCTTTTGCTACCCAAAACGGTTTAAACCTGTTAGATGTGGCCGATTACTTTATCAACCAATTTGGAGTAGCGATGGCAGGGTTATTTGAAGTCATCTTCATTGCATGGTTTGCCAAACAGTTAAAACCGCTTCAATCCTATGCCGATTCAGTTTCAGACATACGTCTTGGAGCCTGGTGGAGAATTTCGTTATCCATCATTACCCCGGTTGTCCTCGGTTATATGATGTTTGATAACTTACGCCAGAATCTTGTAGGTGATTACGGCGGAGGGGATTATCCAAGGGAATTCCTTTTCCAATATGGGTGGACAGTAGCTTTGGGTGCCATGTTCTTTGGTATCCTCATGTCATTAAAACCATGGAAAGGCCAAGATTTGAACTATGCTTCTAAAGCAGACGAAAGGGAGGCGGGCTAATGAGCGGCAGTGCGTTGGCTATGATGATTATCGGAATCGTAATTATTTGGGGCGGCTTCGGAGCAAGTGTCGCTCTTGCGATTTCCAAGTCAAAGGAAGCAAAAAGAAAAGCATGAATGTAAATGAAGCTTTGGGGATATATTGCCCCAAGCTTCATTTTTTTCTTTCGAGCCGTTCCCAAGCTTTTAGATGGGGATAGGGATCGAATGACCATTCTTTTTTTCCATTATCTTTATACATGCCATAATGAAGGTGAGGAGGAAATTTTCCGGAAGTTCCAGGAGGACCGTATCCCGAGCTTCCAACACTTCCGATCACATCACCAGGTTTCACAACATCACCGATTTTCAAGTCATCAGCAAATCCGCTCAGATGTGCGTAATAGTGATAAGTATTGTTTAAATCTCTGATTCCCACGCGCCAACCGCCATATTTATTCCAGCCTTTTAATTCAACAACTCCGTAGGCAGCGGAGCGGACAGGTACGCCATAATCAGCAAAAATATCGGTTCCTTCATGAATTCTTCTTCCCCCCCAGCCTCTTCGGTCGCCCCATGTATTATGGTACGTATAATTCCATCCTTTAGGAATAGGGAAAGCTCTCTCATTCAGATCAATCCGATTCATTGTCCTGTATATTTTAGCATTGGTCATAATGGCGCCAACAGTTTTATCTCGTTTATAGTAGTTCCACAAGGCAAGGCGCACCCGGGCATCATCGACTCCGTACCTTGATATATAGTCCGCAGCTGCATAGAGGACATCTTCTTCATTTTCCCTATCAGCGATTCCGTCTCCATTTCCATCTTTCCCCATTCCATGAAAAAAACTGATGGATAATGGGGATTGATCCTCCTGGTCAGGGTTTAGAGGTCCCGACCATTGCTCAGGCTCGAAATACATGCCGTGGATACCGTCGGGCTTGGGCAAATCATCCCTTACATGGCGGATACTTCGCTCATATTGATCGATGGCTGCAATAAAAAACCATGGAACGCCTGTAGCTGCTTCATTCTTTTTGTATAATTCCATTCGTTTTTCATAAATTTCTGCATCCGTCATTTCTTTTGCATTTACAGTCACTCCTGTAAATAGTATAAAAAATATGGCAAAAACGATGGTTTTCATAGCAGGGGTCACCTCCATCCCTGAAAAATAAGCTGGCCCATGACGGTCACGGGCCAAAGCTTTCAGGGCTGTTTTATCTGGATTGCTTAATCCGGTCTTCTTTTGTTTCACCATTTTCATTTTCCAAATCGCTCATAGGCCGACCCTGTGGTGAACTTTCCTTCATCATCCGAACAGTGTCTTGGACAGCTGTATTTTTGTCGGCTGAGTACGGATCCATAGAGCCGATATTTTCAACATATTGCCTTAAAGCCGGATCATCAGAGACATACACATGATACCAGCGAGGAACAACGGACATCGCGGTTTTCTTTACTTGGTCTGCAGTCTCAAATCGGGATTTATTATCCGCTTGATCGATTTTATATGAAATCAGTACTTCTGCATCTGTAACCACAACACTGGTTTCATGGACATTTGGAAGTGCAACGACCATTTTACTGATCATGCCGGCTGTTTTTTCCCTATTGATTCCATCTTCTTTTCCGATTTCAGCAGTATCCCCAGGCACAGGACTTTTGACTTCTCTGACGAAACCGTAGTTAGTATCATTATTGGAGGGGTTGTAGAGATCGTTTCTGTCATCTCTGTTCAGCGTGTTGCCGCTCTCCTGGTAAACCCCGTCATTTCGCTCTGCCAGTTCATGGTCTTCATTGGCCGCACAGGCACCCAGGACCATCCCGCTTAAAAGAATCGCTGGAATGAATGTTTTTTTCATCATTACACCTCCTCTGGATTAGGATGCTTCAATCCTCAGTTTTTTTACTAGAAATTGTTGCCGTTTAAGTTATAATTTAAGAAGGAAATGGATCATAATAAGCGGGTGAGAAAAATGTTTGCTATACAAAATAAGCAATACGAACTTGTTGAAAATGTCAGGGACGGCTTTAATGAGGAGGCGCTGAGAGCCCGCTTCAGTGATATATTAGTGAAGTACGATTACATCGTTGGGGATTGGGGATACGGCCAGCTGCGCTTAAAAGGCTTTTTTGCGGACGACCATCAAAAAGCCACGTACGATACAAAAATCAGTACCCTTGACGACTATCTATACGAGTACTGTAACTTTGGCTGTGCCTACTTTGTACTGAAAAAGGTGGAGCGGTAAAAAGAAAAGCGCAGGGCGGCAGCCCAGGGGCGACAAGCGCTGGAGACAAAACCAGTGAAGGCGTAGTTTGCCTTCATGGTTTTGTTGAAGCGACCTCGAGCCCCTGCCGCCTGGAGCTGGACAAA
>NZ_JBHUEO010000113.1:84179-112627 GCF_042680885.1 Siminovitchia sediminis
TAGTTTGCCTTCATGGTTTTGTTGAAGCGACCTCAAGCCCCTGCCGCCTGGAGCTGGACAAAAGAAAAGCGCAGGGCGGCAGCCCAGGGGCGACAAGCGCTGGAGACAAAACCAGTGAAGGCGTAGTTTGCCTTCATGGTTTTGTTGAAGCGACCTCGAGCCCCTGCCGCCTGGAGCTGGACAAAAGAAAAGCGCAGGGCGGCAGCCCAGGGGCGACAAGCGCTGGAGACAAAACCAGTGAAGGCGCCATTTCTTCCAGCTTTAATGCCTATGCGGTCCCTGAACCAAAAGATGGCCAAGATTTCCTTGGCCATTTTTGGTTCAGCTGTCCACATAAGGAGGCTCCGCTTCCTGATTGGGATCGTCATGTGTCGGATGGGCTCCGGGCGTTTGCCGCGGCAGATTTTGGTGAAGTGACTTATTTTCATAATTATGAGCACTGTATTTGCGCTGTCCTTCTTTCCATGGGGTAGATTTATTTTCCACTGGGGTGTCTTCCCCTATAGGAGCTCCATAAGCTCCCTCAGGATATTCTTCAGGTATAAGAAAATTTCTCTGGGTTTCCACATTCGAAACATCTGTATATGTGATTTCTTCTTTGTCCGGCTGTTCGCCGCCCCGGTTATTTTCAATCATGGATGTGACCACCTTTTTTAGTTTAACGTGCCCCGGCAGCCAACGGCTATTCGTTTCCAAAGCAAATATTTGATACGATAGTAATAAATAGACATGTGGAGGTAATCAACCGTGTATTTTGTTGATCGTGAGAAAATAGAAGAGACGCTATCCTTTATGGAACGGCAGATCCAGCTCTTTAAGGACCATCAACAGTGGACATCGGATATAGAAAAAGGAGCGCTAGAAAGAATTGCACAGACTGTCATTGAATCCATACTTGATACCGGCAATGCGATGATCGACGGATTTATTATGAGGGATCCGGGAAGCTATGAGGATATCATTGATATTCTTACTGATGAGAAAGTGATTAACGGAAAAATGTCCAACAGTTTAAAATCTGTAATTCACTACCGCAAGATGCTTGTACAGGAGTATACAAGAGTGGAACATGATCAGATCCTAACGATGCTGAAGGAGGAAATGGACTCCCTTGAACAATTTGCTCCAAAAGTGAGGGATTATTTAACAAATGAACTGGGTCCTGTTTCAGCATTTAAAAAATAAAGAGGAGATCGAGGGGTTCTATGAAACAATATGACGGATACTTGATTGACTTGGACGGGACAATGTACAAAGGGACTGAATGTATCCCGGAAGCAGTCGATTTTGTCCGCAGCCTGAAAGAAAAAGGAATACCATATTTGTTTGTTACTAATAATTCTTCAAAAACTCCGAAGCAGGTAGCAGCCTATTTAAACCAATTCGGAATACCCGCCGACAGCAGCCATGTGTTTACGACAGCTGTGGCAACTGCGGAATACCTGCATGGCCGTCAACCTCAGGCATCCATTTATGTCATCGGCGAAGAAGGGCTCTGCTCAGCTTTGGAAGAAAAGGGTTTTTCGTTTGTTGAAGAACACCCTGATGCAGTTGTGATTGGAATTGATCGCAGGGTAACCTATGAAAAACTGGCAACCGCTTGCCTGGCGGTTCGAGATGGGGCTTTGTTTATATCTACAAACAGTGATATCGCCATGCCTACTGAAAGAGGTCTCATGCCGGGCAATGGGGCGATTACATCGGTGATTTCTGTTTCAACTCAAACTCAACCCATTTCTATTGGTAAACCTCACTCCATTATTATGGAACAAGCATTAAAAGCGATCGGACTTCCGAAGGAGCGGACATTGATGGTCGGGGACAATTATGATACAGATATTTTGGCTGGGATTCACACAGGAATAGATACACTACTCGTTCACACCGGGATGACAACAAAAGAAATGCTTCAGACAAAAAAACAGCAGCCGACTTATGCTGTACATTCACTGAAGGAATGGGTGATTTAACCAGTCAAAGCCGCACCGGCAGCAAGTCATTTTTGCTGGAAGTGCGGCTTGTCTGTTTTTTCATGCAGTTTGAATACTGCAGCTGAAGCATTCAGTCTTTCAGCCAAGGAAGTCAGCGCATGTGCAGTGGAAGCTGTTTCCTCACTGCTTGCAGCGGTTTCTTCTGTTGCAGATAAAATCATTTCTAAATAAGAGAGAATTTCCGAGGAGCGGGCTGCCTGCTGTTCACTGGCATTTGCGATATCCGTTACATTTTGCCCGGTGTGGTGAATCATGTCCACAATGTTTGCCAGAGCGGTACCGGATTTTTGAGACTTCTCGACACTCTCATCAACTGACTTTACATTGAGTACGGTTGTTTCCTGGATATTTTTGATCATATGAGAAATATCTTTTGTTGCCGCCATACTTCTTTCAGCAAGCTTTCGAACCTCTTCTGCGACAACAGCAAAACCCCGTCCCTGCTCTCCGGCACGGCCGGCTTCAATGGCCGCATTTAAAGCAAGAAGATTGGTTTGATCAGCAATATCATCAATCAGTTCTGTAATTTCACCAATTTTTCTTGTATCCTTTTCTAATTGGGCCATTTGATGACGAATCATTTCAGCTCCTTCTATAGAAGATTGAATGACCTTCTCTCCATCCTTAGCCATATTGATTGTTTGATGGGCGTAATCTGCAGATGTTTCCGTTTTTTGTGCGATAGAATGAAAGGCATCCGAAAAATCCTTAAATAAGGAATAAATGGTTTGAACGGATTGGGCTTGCTCTGTGCTGGTCGTCGCAATTTCTTCAGTATTGGCGGAAACTTGCTCGGATGAAGAGGATAAGTTTTCCGCAGCATGTAAAATATTACGAACAGCTGTCCGTAAGTTTTCAATCATCTGATTTACTGATTGTGCCAGAAGGCCTGTCTCATCTTTGGACTGGATATTGCAAGTTTTCGATAAATCACCATCTGCGGCTTGCTCAACGACTTGGGCTAGCTGGTGAAGAGGGCGTGTAATGAATCGTGTCATCCATAAGCCGAATAGAACACTTATAAAGAAAATAACGGAAATGATGATGACTGTGATCATCATACTGGAAGAATAAGCTTGCTCTGCTTCACTTTGCAACTTTTCAGCCGTATCTGTCTCCGACTTGATCAGGATGTCCAATTGATCCATCATGTCTTTTTGGAGTTTAAGGAGCCCTCCTGTGAGGGTGAGAAGGTACTCGGTTTCTTTTCCTTCGGCGGCCAGGTGAATGCTTTGGTCAAATTGCGTAAAGTGAGATTCCCACTTATTGACAAACTGTGCTAAGGCTACTTGTTGATCTTCCGTCAATCCGCTGTTTTTATAAGCATCAATATGTACATTCATCTTTTCTCTTATTTCTTCGATTGCTTCAGTATGCTGGTCAGCCTGTTGCGGATATAAATAGATATCCCGGCTGATCCGTATAAGATCCTGTACATAATTCCTGGCTTCTTCCAGCTCTTGCTTAGGCAATAGGATTTCATGAAACATCATTTCGGTACTTGTATAAATTTTATCCATATAGGTAAGTCCTATAAAGCCGGTTGCCGCCTGGAGCAAAGCTACTACCATAAAAGCCGAAATCATCTTCATTCGAATACTTAAATCAGCGAACAAGCTAAACTGCTTAATTATTTTCAATCTCTCCACACCGCCTGTTATTGTAGGTAAGGTTTGCTGTCTTCTTGTCTTCTGGAGACATTGATTAAATCGGCCTAAACGGTGGAAGATCAAGCGACTTTACAAGAGTTTTACATAAAGTCAATGAACTTTACAAAGTCAAAAAACAATTTGTCTATCAGGCAATTATACGATTGAAAATGGATCTGCGTTCTTGATGCACTTTACACAATAACTACAACTGAGGTGTACGCTGAAAAGCTTTCCATTGCAAATTTGATCTTTGTGGAGATGGCAGACTTGACCTCCTTAAACAGTTACATCCAGGGACAGATGCAGAATCAGAATGGCCTTACCAAAAACTATCCAACTCGTAAGGTGCAGTATGCGCTCTTTCTTTGTACCGGTACCGGCGTTATTGTCTTTGGCAGAAGGAAGAATGACACAACTAGGGCTTTTAGGAGCATGCAATAGTAGCCAAAGCCGATTTTAATGCAGGAAATAGATGAAGATAACTGCGGGAAAAGCCTCGGTGAGACGCCCGCGGTGCGGAAGCAAAAAAGGTTCAGCAGCCGCTCTCGGATATCTATTACCGGAGCGGCTTGTTTTCACGTCCATTGCTTCAGACGAGTTGCATGCTTACAGTTACAAAGGCATTTGTCCCAGTCTCTTTATCGTCAGGATTCTTCCCCTTTGGCACTGTGTGCAAGCCTGCTGGAAGCTGCTGCTGCAATGGCACCCACAATATCGTCCAGAAAAGTATGAACTTCTCCTGTGGAATGGTCGTTCAAATGCTGCAAAATACCGGGTTTTTGTTTATCAATGTATCCGTAGTTCGTAAACCCAATGGAACCATATACGTTTACGATGGAAAAGGCCAGAATCTCATCCACTCCGTAAAGGCTTTCATCGGAATTGATAATGGTTTGGAGCGGTTCATCCAGTTTCCCCTGTTCTGCCATGACATCCAGCTGGATCCCGGTAATGATTGCATTTTGCACTTCTCTTTTACGAAGGACACGCTCAATATTATATACACACTCATCCACTGTCAGATCGGGATGGTATTTTTTTTGCAAAAACAATACCAATTCAGCAATATCTTCAATAGTTACCCCACGTTCAATCAATAGTTGGCGTGCGGTTTCTTCTAATTTAGTCATTTTTCTTTCAGTACTCATTCTCTTCACCCTCTATGAAATGATTGGTCAAGTGCTCTGTCAAACATATGCACTGCTTAAACAGCTTTATCTAGTTAAAAACAACCCTTCCGCAATATACATGATATCAGCTCATATAATAAAAAAGTGGAAAAAAGCACAGGGGAGGGATGTTATATGTCGATGGAAGTATTGGAGAAGTATTTTAACATTAAAGCAGACCGGTCGATTCGAACAAGGCGGTATACCCGCTATGTGTCAAATGGTTTGTTGTATACTATTGTAAATGTTACTCATGTGGAACAGGAAGTGCTAATAGAATTATATGAAATGTCAGAGCACATGGCAAAGCATTCCGATAAAAAAGTTTCCAGATTTGTGGCAGCCCAAGAAGGGACTTATTTAGTCACTCACGATAATGAAGATTTTGTCCTCTTGCAAAATCAATTTCATAAAGTAAAGCCCAACAGGAAAACCGGCCGTCAATTAGCCAGATTTCATTATCGCGGCAAACAACTTCAAAGCCAGGTTGAGAAGCTGAACCGGACAGGTGAATGGAAAAAATTATGGGCATCCAGGCTTGATCAAATGGAGAAAGCATGGGCGGGTATGAGCCAAGAGCCGCCAAGAGATGAATTTGACAAAATGTTTCTTGAATCTTTTCCGTATTATATGGGGCTCTGTGAAAATGCTATACAATATGTGACTGACACAGAATTGGATGAACAGCCACAGTACTCTGATTATAGAACCATCACTCATAAACGCTTTTACGACAGTCTGTGGAAAAGTGAACAGGAAATCAGAAACCCGTTTGACTGGGTAGTCGATCATCCTTCCAGAGACTTATCCGAATGGATCAGGGATCGGTATTTCAAGGGCAGCCGAACATGCATGCCCGATATAAAAAAATTTTTATATGAGTACCAAACCCTTTTGCCCATTTCATCCTATGCTTGGAGACTGCTTTATGCAAGATTGCTGTTTCCCCTTCATTACATTGAGTGCGTAGAAGAATATTATAGTTCTTCTTCACAGTCCGTTAAAAAGGAGCTTGAGGAGAAAATGTCGGGGTATTTAAGAGATACGCAGGATTACGAGCAGTTTCTCCGTGTGTTTTATGACTCCGTCGGCATCAAAAAACCTATGCCTGTTGTGGAATGGCTTTAACATGAAAAAAAGCGACCCGGAAAGTCCGAATCGCTGATTAAAATACTTGTTCTACCTCTACGACGCCGGGAACTTCTTCAACCAGTGCACGTTCAATACCTGCTTTTAATGTTATGGTCGAACTTGGGCAAGTTCCGCAGGCACCCAGGAGGCGAAGCTTGACGACACCCTCATCTACATCAACCAGTTCACAGTCACCGCCGTCGCGAAGGAGAAACGGGCGTAATTTATCAAGTACATCTTGAACTTGAGTCATCATTGTTTGTTCAGACATTCAGATCTACTCCCTTCCTTAATACACATTATAATCACAAACACAGAAAAAATCTATGGGTATGTTTAAGGCAGCCATAATTTTATTATTCCAAATGAGCCTGAGGCTTCCAATATGATGTGAAAAACATGATAAGAAACCGTAACAACGATATATGCCTGTTCTACGATTGTAAAAATATATATCTTGGAAGACCTGGCCGTTGGAATTTTTAATAAAAGAGTTACAATAAAGAGAGGGAGGGTGAGTGCGTTGAAGAAAGAAGCAGAAATTCGTGTATATGGTGCGGAGCAAATATGTGCAAGCTGTGTCAATCTGCCGTCTTCAAAGGAAACATATGAGTGGCTGAAGGCTGCGGTTTCGAGAAAGTTTCCGGGTCAGCCTTTTACTATTCGTTATATCGATATTTTCAACCCGCCTGAAGAGAGCGAGGCCAAGGCTTTCTCAGAACGAGTGGTAGAGGAAGATTTATTCTATCCGGTTGTTACAATGGATGGGGAAATTATCGGTGAAGGCAACCCGAAGCTAAAAGACGTGTATAAAAAAATGGAGGAACATGGGTATCGTCCGGAATAAAACAGCCGGAATCAGGTTCAAAGCTGATTCCGGCTTTCTTTATCCATTATGATATTTATACATCCATAAGATACCTGATTTTAGAATTCTGGCGATACGTCCGGTAATGGCACGTTCTGCCATTAAGCCAAATCCTTGTTTTTTACCCAGGGATCCAAGGACTCCCTTCAACTTGATGGTTGGCAGCTCTTCGGGCAATTCCTGGCCGCTCCAGCGTTTTTGAAGGACTTGTACGATCTGGTCAGCCTGACCTTCTGCCAGCTGTGCACTTGGTGCATATGGAAGGCTGGCACAGTCGCCAACAACGTACACATGTTCATCGTTAGGGATGTTATGATATTTCGTCAATACAATTCTGCCCTGTTTGTCTTTTTCAACATCCATTTTTCGTACAATTTCGTTCGGCTGAATTCCCGCTGTCCAGACAACAACATCTGAGTGGACAGGCTCATCATGGTTAAAGAGTGTTTGATTTTCCACCTTGGTGATATTTGCCCCATTAACGACTTCAACGCCATTCGTTTGAAACCAATTCTGTACATATCGGCTCACTCTTTCGGGAAACGTAGAAAGGATAATTTTGCCCCGGTCAAACAACTTAATGACCAGATCTTCGCGGCTTTCCCTCAGCTCGCTAGCCAGCTCTACGCCGCTGAGTCCTGCACCGACAATGCTTACAACTGAATTGGCAGGCAGGTTATTTAGTGTCTGATACGTTTGACGGGCTTTTTCTATGTTTTGAATACTGTGCGTATACTGGTCCGCTCCCGGAACATTATGATATTTGTCCTCGCACCCGAGGCCAATAATCAAATCGTCATAGGAAATTGGATTCCCTTCATCCAAGTGAACAAGTTTGTTTTCAATATCAATATTTGTGATTTCACCATATTTGAGAGTAAGACGCGGATGCTCCGGAAACGGAACCCGAACTTCCTGATCTGAAACTGTTCCGGCAGCCAGTGCGTAGTACTCGGTTTTCAGACAATGATACGGAACTCTATCCACTAACGTAATGGACATGTCCTCAGGCAAGTTGTTAGGCAGAAAACGGTGCAATACCCTCATATTCCCATATCCGCCGCCTAGAAGTACTAATTTTCTCATGCGAATATCTCCTTTTGCCATCTATTTACCAAAAAAAAAATAAAACGCTAAAAATATGTATATTTTATGAAGTTCGTCCAAAGTAAAGTATAGCCGAATCTGATTTGATATACAACAGAATTCATGAGGATTCAATTTTGAAAACAACTGCTTCACCACTGTGCCGATCAATTGACGAACAACTGCAGAAAGAGTAGGATAAAGACTGGTAATGAGGTGAAAAAAGATGAATCCAATCATAGAATTCTGCATTAGTAATTTGGGGATGGGCGGTTATGAAGCCATGCAAAAATTGGAAGAGGACCCTGATTTGGATATTGTGGAATATGGCTGTTTGGACCATTGTGATTTATGCGCGGAAACTTTATATGCCCTTGTCAATGGGGAGATAGTCACCGGTAACAGTCCGGATGATCTGGTGAAAAATATTTATCAGTATATAGAAGAGAACCCCATGTTCTAAGAATGCCGAATGGTTGAGAATCCACCTGTTCAGGTTTATAATAAAATGTAAGAGAAAATTCAAATTTCGTAGGAGGGGGTGCAGATACATGAGCGATCTTATCACTTTAACCGAAGCAGCTGCCATTCAAATCAAAAAAATGATTAAAGAAAATGGTGAAGAAGGGGCAAATTTCCGATTTTCCATTAATGGAGGCGGGTGCAGCGGTTTGTCCTACGGCATGAGTCTTGATCATGAAAAGTCTGAAAAAGATACATTTTTTGAACAGCACGGTATTGGTGTTGTGGTTGATGAAGAGACAGCGCCGATCGTTGCAGGAACTGTCATTGATTATAAACAATCCTTGATGGGCGGCGGGTTTACGATTGATAATCCCAACGCACTTGTATCCTGCGGATGCGGTTCTTCTTTCAGAACTGCAAAAGTAGCGGGTACACCGGAAGATTGTTAATCATTCTGTTAAGGAAATCCTTCTCCAAGGTGTTGGTTTTAACCAAGCCGGTCGAGGAGGGTTTTTTGTAATGTTTTTAAAAAAAAGACCTGAAACAATAACTGTTTAGGTCTGCTCATCTGCTTATTTATCAAATAAAGAAGTACTGTGCATCGGCTGTACACGTGCTTTTGGATCAATGAAGGCCTTGGCATTGCTCACGGCTGTAGGTGCTTCGCCAAATCCCGTAGCAATTAATTTCACTTTGCCGTCGTAAGTGGTAATATCTCCTGCAGCATAAATTCCAGGTATGTTGGTTTCCATTTTAGAATTGACAACAATGGAATTTTTCTCGATTTCTATACCCCAATCCTTAATGGGACCAAGGGAAGATACAAATCCGTAGTTGCAGATGAGGGAATCCAATTCGATTTCTTCAATGGTTTCGCCTCTGACTTCCTGGATCACCAGTTTTTTTATGGCATCTTCATCACAAATAATTTCTGATGCTGCAAATGGAGTTTTAATTTCAACAGAAGATTCTTTTAACTGGTTCACGCTGCTTTCGTGGGCACGGAATTTATCCCTGCGGTGGATCAGGGTCACCTTTTCGGCGATCGGTTCCAGCATTAATGCCCAGTCTACAGCGGAGTCTCCTCCACCTAAAATTACAACGCGCTGGCCTTCAAATTTTTTCATATCATCCACAAAATAATGCAGATTTTTTCCTTCATATCGTTCTGCATGTTCCACATCCAATTTTCTAGGCTGAAAAGCTCCGATACCGCCCGTGATGATAATGGATTTAGAATAGTGAATTTCTTTGTCCGTAGTTAGTTTAAAAGAGCCGTCTTCCAATTTTTCCACGTCTTGGACTGATTGCTCCAGGCAAATCGTTTGAGAAAACAACTTGAGTTGTTCTTTTAAGTTATTGACTAGATCCTGTGCTTTAATTTTCGGGAAACCGGCCACATCGTATATATATTTCTCAGGGTACAGGGCCGATAACTGTCCGCCAAGCTGGGGAAGACTTTCAATGATTTTTACCGAGCAATTTCTCATACCAGCATAAAAGGCGGTAAACAGACCGGCAGGACCAGCCCCTATAATTGTCATATCATATACTTGCTGATCTTCTTTCACAGAAAACCCCTCCTAAGATCATAAAACCTCATTTAAGAATATCTATAACACTTTCCTATTGTGCCACACAACGGTACGATTGTCATATAAAATGGCTGAAGATGATAGAAAACGGGCAAAATTTCAATGTAATGACCAAAATTACGGTTTTACCTATTAATTAAATAAAGATTTGCTATTTTTCCTCGAAATTACTTGAAAAAAGACGATAAAACCCCTATGATGGATGGGGATGTATGTCTAGATATGACGAAGTTATGACAGTGTACGTGAAGTGCATCACATTTTTTTGAAATTATATATTATTCTTTTTACATGCATTTGGAACGTACGCTTGGGTATAATTAAGATGAAAAGGTGGAAGTGATTACATTGAAAAAGCCAACAATTGTAGTACTAGGTGCCGGCTATGGCGGATTAATGACGGTTACACGTCTTCAAAAACAACTTGGAAGCAACGATGCCGAAATTATATTGGTAAACAAAAATGATTACCACTATGAGACAACGTGGCTTCATGAAGCTTCTGCCGGAACACTGGGTCCGAACGATGTCCGTTACGACATTTCCAGTGTGATTGACAGCGGCAGAGTGAGATTTATTCAAGATACTGCCCTCAAAGTGGAACCGGAAGCTAAAAAGGTTCTTCTTGAAAAAACGGGCGACCTTCCATATGACTATCTTGTGATCGCGCTAGGAGCTGCTCCTGAAACATTTGGAATTGAAGGTCTTGATAAATATGCATTTTCCATTACAAATGTAAATACAGCCAGACAGATTCGTGAGCATATTGAATATCAATTTGCCACATACAAAGTAGACAAAAAGCCGGAAAGACTCAGAATTGTTGTGGGAGGCGCCGGTTTTACCGGAATTGAATTCCTTGGCGAGCTCGGCAATCGGGTCCCGGAACTGTGCAAAGAATATGATGTAGATATCCATATGGTGAAAATCATTTGTGTAGAAGCAGCTCCAACTGCACTTCCTGGATTTGATCCTGAATTGGTTGATTATGCAATGGAGCTCCTGAAAAGGAAAAACGTGGAATTCCGGATTGGTACAGCCATTAAAGGGGCCACACCCGAAGGAATCATTGTGGCCAAAGGCGAAGATGATACAGAAGAGATTAAAGCAGGTACTGTTGTATGGGCTGCGGGGGTACGCGGCAACCCAATTATTACAGAGTCCGGGTTTGAAAATATGCGCGGCAGGATTAAAGTAGAGCCAGACCTGCGTGCACCTGGTTATTCTGATATTTTTGTCATTGGGGACTGCTCTCTCGTGATCAATGAAGAAATTAATCGTCCGTATCCTCCTACTGCACAAATCGCCATGCAGCAAGGTGAATTGACAGCAAGCAACTTGGCAAAACTCCTTCAAGGGAAATCAAATCTGGATACATTTACCTTTGATAACAAAGGAACGGTTTGTTCGCTTGGGGATGACGATGCCATCGGCGTTGTTTTCGGTAAGAAAGTGACGGGTAAAAGAGCATCCTTTATGAAGAAGATGATTGATAACCGCGCCCTTTACATGATTGGCGGAATCCCGCTCACTTTGAAAAAAGGGAAATTCAACTTATTGAAATAATGGAAGAGAAAGGCAGAATCTCAAGGGATTCTGTCTTTTTTTAGGATCTAAGAAAGTATATAATTATCATGGAAATTTTATTTAATTCTGATGAATGCCCGGCTTCGAGTTCCCATATAAATGGGTGCTATACTGTGGCGGTTCAAGGGATGTCTCATTTCAAAATGTCTTGTGCATTTTCCCGTATTCCGTTTTCTTCGGAAAAGCAGGTGAAAAGTTAGAGGCTATGTAAGCAAGAAAGTGTGGGGAAGTAAATGAATCATGACCGCGGGAAAGTTTGGCTGGCCGTGTGTGGTGTGGTCATCGACAAGGACGGGCGCTGGCTTGTTGTAAAAAAAAGATACGGCGGAGCAAAGGGGAATTGGACATTGCCTGCGGGGTTTGTAGAACCGGGAGAAACATTGGATGAAGCGGTCAAACGGGAAATATTGGAGGAAACAGGCGTCATCAGTTCGGTTGTTGGATTGCTTGGTGTCAGAACCGGTGTCATCCATTCCAGTATCAGTGACAATATGCTGATATTTGCCTGCGAACCTGAAAATACAACCATTTTTGTTCAGGAACGGGAGCTGGAGGAAGCTTGCTGGATGTCAGTGGACAGCCTGCTTGCAGATAAACAAACCTCTGTCATGATTACAGAACTGATCCAAGGAGAATATAAGCCCATCCAACAGGAAGTGGCTGATATCACCCCAGGGAGCCGGTTTGGGTATACCGCTTATAAGCTGTTTCTTTAATGCATGGCGGGAAAGGTCGTGCCTACAATTGTATCTCGGGAAATGGCAGCTTCGCAGGTGAGATAAGAAAATGTCATGAATTCGTCCGACTCTCCGCATTGACGCTGTATCTCCCGTTAAGTACACTTGATATGAAGGAGAAATCAAGGGGGAAAACAGTCATGCAAATGCCGCTCCCAGTCCTGTTGATATCCGTACTATTATTTTTTGTGTTATTTTTCGGGATTGGATTCTTACTAAATATGCTCTTGCGTATGACCTGGATAATGGCTTTTATTTATCCGATTGTTGCTATTTTTATCATAGACAAAGTTTCTTTCACGGAGTACTTTACAGCTCCTGCTGCATCTCTTGCCAGTCTTGGAAATAGTTTTTCCAATCTTGCTCCGGCAGACGTGCTTATTCTGCTGAGTGGTTTAGCGGGAGCCATTGCTGCAGGATTCACCATGCGTGTCTTGCGTAAAAAAGGATATAGAATGTTTTAAAAAAATGCCCTGTCACGGGCATTTTTTTTGTTCCAGGGATCAAATTTTGTTGAGAACCTCTTTGTTCCGGGAACCCATTACATCTAAAACAGAAAGTGTCCTTTCAAGAATCCGGTGTAATCCATGATGAATAAATCCTCTCATAACAGGGAAATATGACGCTTGAGAGGAGTGAACGAATGATTACTAGGTACGTATATGCCAGGAGATTCATCATGGTGCTTCTTTTTGGAGCGGCACTGGGTGCAACTTTTGAAGCATTTTCCGGTATGGATATCAAAACAACGGCTCATATCATCTGGGCTAAAGCCGATGATGAGCAGTCAAAAAACGAAGCGGACGATCAATTCCTGCCTTTGGAAGAAGCCTTTGACTGGTCCCGTTATCCGGCGAAAACAGTTGTAGCAACCGGATACACTGCCGGAATGGAATCTACGGGAAAAAACCCGGAGCATCCGGCTTACGGTATTACATATTCAGGAGTAAAAGTAAAAAGAGATTTATACTCTACAGTCGCTGCAGACCCCAATGTTTTTCCTATCGGCACGATATTATTTATTCCGGGATACGGATATGGAGTTGTGGCCGATACAGGTTCTGCCATTAAAGGAAACAAAATAGATCTTTATTTTGAAACGGTTGAAGACGTATACAGCAATTGGGGTAAAAAAACCGTTGATGTGCATGTTATCAAAATGGGATCCGGTACGATTACGGAAGATGAATTGACTGCATTAAATGAAGATGAGGCTATGCAAGTATTCAGGCAGTCTTATCTTAACAATCCGGAGTAAATGAAAGCTGGGGCGGAAGCCAGCTTTTTTATTTTGAAAAAAGCCCCCGTTCATTTAGATGTTTAAGAAATAATGAAACACAAGCGAGATAAAAATTCCCGTCAATGCTCCAAAAAAGACTTCTACCGGTTTATGGCCGAGCAATTCTTTTAGTTCATCTCTTTTTTCATGCTCGGGTTTTTCCGGCCAATCCTTTGCCTCTTCTATAAAACGTTGAAAATCTGCAGACAGTTGGTTTAATACGATGGCATGCTCCCCTGCTTGTCTACGGACACCGGTTGCATCAAACATTACTATAATGGCAAAAACTGCGGAAACGGCAAAAATCGGTGAGCCCAATCCTTCCTCCAGGGCAATTCCAGTGGTCAGAGCGGTCACTGCAGCAGAATGGGAGCTTGGCATTCCTCCTGTGGATGTCAATAGTGACCAATCCCATTTTTTTGTAATCATAAATTGGAGAGGGACTTTCACAAACTGGGCAAAGAAAATCGCGGTTAATGCAAACCAAAGAGGATAGTTCATAATGAGGTCCATTCACTTTTACATCCTTTCTGAAATCATTGCCAATTGTTCTTTTATATTACCATAATCAAACAGGATGTAACTCGAAAGTGCCCCTTATTTCGTCTATAATTTTTCTTAAAGGAGGTATGGATATGATTCATTTATTGAACGAAAATCCATTTCAAAGTGAGCGGGAATGTATGCTGGTCGGTTTGATGGATCAGCCTGAAAAATTTGGGGGAGAACTGCAGCCGCTGGATCATGCTTTTAATGGGGAGCTGACAGAGCTAGTCAAAGCCGGGGATCTTTCAGCTAAATATAAATCTGTTTCAATGTTACATAGTTTAGGTCACTCCCCTGTAAAGCGGTTTGTATTCATCGGATTGGGTAAGGAAAAGGAGCTTACATTGAACAGGCTGCGAATGGCAATAGGAAGAGCTTCCAAGGAGTTGAAAAAATTGAAGGTCAGCTCTTTTTCCATTGCATTGGATACATTTATTTCCGGCCAATTTTCTGTCGAGCAAGCTGCGCGGACGATCAGCGAGGCATATACAATGGCTGCCTATGAGTTTGAAGGTTATAAGCAGAAATCGAATGAACCGGATGTCGTTGTGGAACGGATTACACTCTTTACAAAAGAAAGAAACGAGAACATAAAATCTGCAGCAGAGACAGGCCAAATTTTTGGTGCAGCAGTGAATCATGCGAGATCGCTTGTCAACACGCCCAGCAACTTAATGCGTCCATCTGATCTGGCTTCTTATGCAGCCAACTTAGCAAAAGAACTAGATCTGGAGATTGAAATCCTGGAAAAAGAGGAGATTGAAAAGCTGGGAATGGGAGCATTTCTGGCAGTAAACCAGGGGTCTAGTGAATCTCCTTATATGATCACGTTAAAATATCAGGGAAAGAATGAATGGACAGATGTTCTCGGCCTGGTTGGAAAAGGGATTACATTTGATACAGGAGGATATTCCATTAAGCCCAAAAATGGTATTGTAGGCATGAAAACTGATATGGGCGGGGCAGCTTCAGTGTTGGGGGCGATGGAGATTATCGGCCGCCTCAAGCCTAAATGCAATGTTGTGGCCGTGATTCCGGCAACGGACAACGTAATCAGTGAACGTGCTTTTAAACCGGATGATGTCATTACTTCATTGAATGGAAAAACAATTGAAGTCCTTAACACGGATGCTGAAGGAAGGCTCGTACTTGCAGATGCTGTCACGTACGCGAAAATGCACGGTGCTGACCGCCTGATAGATGTTGCTACGCTAACCGGCGGAGTAGTCGTTGCCTTGGGGCTGGATAAAACAGGCGCCATAACGAATCACGAGGAGTTTTATCAGGAAATTAAAGAGGCCTCCGGCAAAACCGGCGAGTATATCTGGCTGCTTCCTTATACTGAAGATGATAAGAAGCGTGTACGCTCCAGTAACATGGCAGATTTGAATAATTCTCCGGGACGTGAAGGCCACGCGATTATGGGCGGAGCATTTATAGGGGAATTTGCGGAAGAAACCCCCTGGGTACATTTGGACATAGCAGGAACGGCCACTACTGAAAAACAAAACGACTTGGGGCCCGCTGGAGCAACGGGTGTCATGGTCCGTACGCTCGCTGTGCTGGCTTTGACAGAAAATTTATCATAAGAGGAGAGGGAACGGGCTTGTCCTTGAGGGATTCGCCTATGCCATCTGGATCTTTGCCGCATACACAGGTATAGAGGGACAATATAAAAACCTTCAAAAAGGAGGATGCCTGTAATATGATGTATTATCGAAATGTGGACCCCTATGACGGAAACCGCTTTTTCTTTGGCGCTCCCCTGCTCGGCAGCTTTGTCGGGGGGTTAATAGGCGGAGGGATTGGCGCTGGTATCGGAAGTGCCTTCTTCAGGCCAAGACCGGTGTTTTATCCTTATCCACCCGTTCCATTTGGGGGAGTCCCATACGGCTACGGAGGGCCTTATGGCTATGGCACTCCATATGGAGGACCTTACGCATATTAAAAGTTTTAAGAAACGGCAAGGGAAACTGTGATCGTTGCAAGCCCCTCGGTTTGACCGGGAGGCCTTTTTTTTACAAAAGGAATACGCAAGATGTGTATCGAAGTAATATAAAATACGATATTGGGATTTGGAGGATGTACATATGGATGACAAGGGATTGCAGCAAGCATTGGGTATTGAATTGGTCGAAATAGGCGACGGAAAGGTCATTGCAACCATGCCGGTGGATGAGCGTACCAGGCAGCCCGTTGGATATTTGCATGGGGGAGCATCCGTCGCATTGGCTGAAACAGCCGCCAGCATGGGAACCGCTGCTTTGATTGATTTGAATAAGGAAATTTGCTTTGGTCTTGAAATTAATGCAAATCATGTCCGCTCCAAGAGAGAAGGAAAGGTGACAGCTGTGGCGGAAGCCGTGCATAGAGGGAAGACGACAATGGTTTGGGATATCCGTATCAAGGATGAAGAAGAGCGCCTGATTTGCATATCAAGATGTACCGTGGCCATTGTCCCTAAAAGGGATCATTAGACGTTCCATAATCAGGGTAGACCTTTTGTTTCATTTTTTACCTTACCGGGAAAAGATATGAAAAAGGAGGTTGCGCCCATGCCTTGGTCAAACAATGATTATCCGGATTCTATGAAAAATCTTCAAGACGATGTCCGTGAAAAAGCGATTGACATCGCCAATGCCCTGCTGGAGGAAGATTACGATGAAGGCCGGGCCATATCCATTGGTATTGCACAAGCTCGAAAATATATGGATGGTGATGAACACCGAACAGAATATCATATCCAGCCGGACGAGGAAGAATGGATTTTAACAAGACAACATACTGGCAAAGCGATTATGCGGGAAGACACTAAAGAAGATTTATTGGAGACCGCCAAAGAGTATGTCAACGAACATGATGGAATTTTGGTTATTCATAAGTTGGACGGTTCGGTGTCTGACAGGCTATATGAATGATAGGGCAAGCTTCTCAAAAGGGTATCGAGCCTTTTTCGAGAAGCTTTTTTTTAATCAAAGTGTCATATCTCCAATCAATTATCCACAAATCTTTTGAATGTATAAACCAGGGGTGTCTCACAGAACGCCCCTCCTGCATTTCTGATTACCTCTGGCAAACAAGCGGACACTTGGTATAATTTAAAATATACCATAGGGAAGGACGGGATCGTTTGTGAAACCGGAACAGCATACATATCAGGGGGATTGGATCCATTGGGATATGGCAGCACTTTCTAAAGCAATCCAGAACAGGCAAATCTCCCCGATAGAAGTAACGGAAAAATTATTAGGGAAAATTCAAGAGGAAAATAAACATATCAATGCATTTATCACCGTTACGGCAGAGGAAGCATTGGAACAGGCGAAAAAAGCTGAAAGCGAGATACATGCCGGCCTGATTAAAGGACCTTTACATGGAGTTCCTATCGCTCTGAAGGACAATATTTATATGAAGAATGTAAAAACAACAATGGGCTCGGCTGTATTTAAAGATTTTTCTCCTGATGAACATGCATCTGTAGTGGAGAAGTTACAAAAGGCCGGAGCTGTACTAGTCGGAAAAACCAATATGCATGAAATCGCTTTTGGTACAACGGGAGATCTTTCTTTTGCAGGGCCTGTAAAAAACCCTTATGATCCGGATAAAATTACCGGAGGTTCCAGCAGCGGTTCCGGGGCAGCTGTTGCGGCTCATCTTTGTTATGGGGCTCTGGGAACAGATACAGGCGGCTCTGTCCGGATCCCTGCTTCATTTACCGGGATTGTAGGCATGAAGCCAACATTTGGAAGAGTGAGCAACTTTGGGGTCTTTCCCCTCAGCTGGACATTGGATCATGTAGGTCCCATGACAAGAACGGTCCGCGACAACGCATTGATGCTGAATGTATTGGCGGGATATGACAATAAGGATCCTTATTCAGTCGACCAGCCTACGGAAGATTATACAGCACTGATCGATTCAGATATTAAAGGCAAAGTAGTTGGTGTTCCCTTCAACGGTTATTTTTCTGGGGGCGATAAGGAAGTAGAAGAAAATTTTCAAAATGCTGCTCAGCTCCTGGAACAACACGGAGCGGAAGTAAAATCTGTTGAACTTCCTGATATGGATACAATTGTAGCAGCATTTCGCACGACATTAACAACAGAAGCCTATGCGGTTCATGAGCAGAACCTTCGAGACTATCCGAGTTTATGGTCCGATGAAATCAGGGAACGCTTAAACTCGTCCAGAGAAACGCTTGCCAAAGACTATATTCAGGCACAGCAGATCAAAAAGCGTGCAATAAGAGACTTTGAGAATATGTTTAAAGAGATCGATATACTCGTCACTCCGACTATACCCATTCTTCCATTTGCTATCGGGGAACGGGAAATTGATGTTAACGGCTCTGTTATTCATAGCAGCCTTTTATTGAACAAATACACCGGGCCGTTCAACATTACGGGACTCCCAAGTCTGTCCATGACTTGCGGCTTTTCAAAAGATGGGCTCCCCATCGGCCTGCAATTGGTAGGCAAATCCTTTGATGAAGCGAACATATACCGTTTCGCGGCAATATTAGAAAAGTATTTAAAACCCCTGGTACAAAAAGGAACAATTGATGAATGAGGAATTAAAGCAGCGCTCCTGTACTCGTACGCCTGATCAAGGAAGAATCAGGCCCGCTTGAGAAAGTGTAAGCTCTAAACACGGTAGTTTCGGGATGAAAAACTCCCGATCAGGTGTAGATCCTGAAACACGGCAGGAATTCCCTGCAGAATCTTCCACTAGAAAATGTGAAATCATAAAAGTGAAATCAACCGAATAAACGCAATGCCCAAAAAAACTAATGGGATTTATACACTTTCACAAGTCTGCCGAAACATTGTTACAGCCAGTTCCTCGGCAGGCATTGTTTTCACTTGGCATAATTAAAAGCCAGCCGGAAAAATCCGGCTGGCCTTGTTTTTTGCAAGCGTCTGAACTACTGTAATTTATTGTTCCAACTCTTTCTTTTTCTCCAAATCATCCCGTACACTGTTCTCTGATAATTTGACGCCGGTATTGTATGCGGCTCTGCTGATCACATGCCCTCCTACAGGGGCTGTGATAAAGATGAAGATGATCCCTAACAAGATCTGTAAATTTATTACCCCTTCATGAAAATAAAAGAATAATAACGTACCTGTCAAAGTAGACATGACTCCGAGGGTCGTGGACTTTGAGGCCGCATGGTTGCGTGTATATACATCAGGGAGTCTGATCACTCCAATAGAGGCAACTAAGCTAAAAAACACGCCAACCAGTATGAAGATGACAATAATTATTTCAGTCGCTCCGGTCATTTTCAATGATTTCTCCCTTCTCCAGGAACTTTGAGAAGGCCACTGTTCCAATAAATGAGAGGATGCCCAGCAGCAAGATAGCATCCGTGTATGCTGTGGTGGACAGCAGCATGGATATGAGCGCTGTGATAGCGATCAAATTAATCCCCATGGCATCCAGGGCAACTACCCGATCCGAAGTGGATGGTCCCTTGATCAACCGTAATAAGAGTATAAAAGAAGAAACGGCAAACCCGATCAGGCCAATTTTAATGACGATCTCCAGCATCAGCGGCTCACCTCCATAATTGCTTTTTCAAAAGATCCCCGTATATCCTCAATCGCTTCATCGACATCCCCGATATCCATCGCATGGATGTAGAGCGTTCGATGATCATCTGATATTTCTACAACAAGAGTACCGGGTGTCAATGTAATTAAATTAGCCAACAGCGTAATTTCCCAGTCGGATGTCAGTTTTGTCTCCAGAGCGAATATCCCCGGATTATTTTTCATCTTGGGCTGCAATACTACTTTTAATACAGCAATATTGGAAAGTACAAGTTCTCTTATGAAGATAAAGAGCAGTTGAATAATCGCAAACACACGGTACATATAAAATCGGGTTGAGAAGAACCTCCGCATGAAAAAAACAACAAGCAATCCAAGGAAATACCCTATGATAAATGTTGATGCACTCATAGAGTTTTCATAGAACATCCATGCAAATGCGAGCATAACATTCAATAATATTTGAAAGGCCAACGGAACCTCGTCCTCCTTTGTCAGTTATTTAAGCACAGCCTCAATATATACGGCCGGATCAATTAATGCTTCCACAGCTAAGGCCACGTAGATGTATACCCATTCGGCAAAAAGTCCATAACCGATGGCAGCGATGATGAGGATAACGATCGGAACCATCATACTGCCAAGCTTTAATTCCGGTTTTTTCATGCTTCCGGCCGGATCTCCCCAGAAACTATTCAAAAATACCCGCATGAGTGAATAGAGCACAAACAGACTGGATAACAAAATAATGAGGGCCCCTATCAAATCTCCGTTGGAAAAGCCGCCATTTACAATTAATAATTTTCCTACAAACCCGCTGAGCGGTGGAATTCCGGCCAGGGCCAGTACGGAAATAAAGAAGGACCAGCCCACAAGCGGATAGTGCTTAATTAATCCACTGAACTTCGTATAATTGCTCGTTCCCGTAAGGTAGATCATCAGACCGACAAGAAGGAAAAGAACCGCCTTTATAATCATGTCATGAATGATATAGAAGACTGACCCGGTCAGGGCGTCGGCATTCATGCTTCCGATCCCGTAGGTGATAACACCAATGGCAATGATAATATTGTAGATAACGATCATTTTCATATCCTTGTAGGCGATTGCCCCAATTGAACCCAGAATCACAGTGATGAGCGACAGAATGGCCAGAAGCTTATGTGTAAATCCAATATCGTGATAGAAAAATAAGGTATAGGTTCTAAGAATAGAATAAACTCCGACCTTGGTCAGCAATGCTCCGAACAAAGCAATAATCGGTACAGGCGGTGCATAATAGGAACCTGGCAGCCAAAAGAATAATGGGAAAATGGCACCTTTTAACCCAAATACAATTAAAAACAGGACAGCCAGCACAGTTAAAATAGCAGGCTGGTTAATTTCTGCGATCCGCTGTGAGATATGCGCCATGTTCAATGTACCGACAATAGAATACAAATAGGCAACGGCAATAACAAACAAAGCTGAGGATGTAATGTTCACAATAATGTACTTGATCGATTCACGAAGCTGTATTTTGGTTCCTCCAATTACAAGCAATACATAGGAAGCCATCAGCATCACTTCGAAAAAGACGAACAGGTTGAAAATATCCCCCGTCGTAAATGCTCCGTTCACTCCCACAATCAAAAACTGTACAACAGGGTAATAAAAGTAACTTTCTCTGCCCTTGCCGATCGTCCGGAAGGAATAGAGAATACAGCAAAAAGCGATGAAGGATGTGGCTGTTACAAGAAGAGCCGAAAGCATATCTGAAACAAGTGTTATCCCAAAAGGTGCCTGCCAGTTTCCCAAGTCCAGCGTCTGAATGCCTTCACGATAAATCGTATGAACGAGAATGATTGATGCAGCAAGCAAACCTGCCGAAGAAATGGCGGATATCCAACGCTGGGCAATCACATGATTTTTGAAGAAAATTAATAGAATGGCAGTGACAAATGGGATGACGATAGGCAAAATTAATAAGTTGATCATTTATTCCGTACCCCTCATCTCGTCTATGTTATCTGTCCCCAATTCTTGGTAGGCTCTGTATGCCAACACCAAGGAAAAGGCTGTCACACCAAAACTAATCACAATTGCCGTTAAAATCAGGGCTTGGGGAAGGGGATCCACATATTTATCTGCATGTTCTCCAAGAAGCGGAACCATACCATCTCCCAGCCCAGCCATCGTTAATAATGTCAGATGGGCACCGTGACTTAAGATACCAGTCCCGATAATGATACGAAGCAGACTTTTCGACAGCATCAAATAAACGGCGCTGGCAAACAATATTCCAATTAATACCGACATAAAGATTTCCATTATTCTTCTTCTCCTATCGTTTGAATAATGGTCATCGTTGAACCAACGACAACTAAATACACCCCTATATCAAACAACACGGCTGTATGGAGATGTGTATCCCCTAGGATGGGCAGCACAAAGGCATCATGTGCGTGTGTTAAGAAGGGGACATCGAAAACAAGTCCTCCCAAACCGGTTCCGACTGCAAACAGCAGACCCACTGCAATCATGATCCGATAGTCAATCGGAAGACTATGAACCACTGTCTTTATATCAAATGCCAGAAGCAAGAGAACAATTGCACCGGAAGTTAGCAGTCCACCGACAAATCCTCCTCCCGGATTGTTATGTCCGGCAAAAAATATGTGAAGGGCGAACAGCAGAATAATAAAGGAAACCACTTTCGTTACGGTTTGTAAAATCAGATCGTTGGTCTTTTTTTTCATGAGTCCTCCCTCCTTGACAGGCGCAGTTTGATCATTCCGTATATACCAAGCGCGGCAATGCCGAGAACGGCGATTTCAAATAATGTATCAAAGCCCCGGAAGTCAACCAAAATGACATTGACCATATTATGGCCTCCAGCCTTATCGACTGTGTTTTCAATGTAGTATTTTGATATGGATTCGAATGATCTGTTGCTTAATGCCGAGAAGGCGATAAGTGTGACAATCACGCCCACACCCCCAGCTACAAGAGCATTGGTCAGTTTAAAGCCCATACGTTCTTCTTTTCGGCTGATTTGCGGCAAATGATAAAATGCCAGCAAAAACAGAGCAACAGATATCGTTTCAATGACAAGCTGTGTTAATACGAGATCGGGAGCCCTGAATAGAACAAAGAACAGAGCAACAGTATAGCCAATCGCTCCCAGTGCAATAATGGACGTTAATCTTGATTTGGCAGCCAAAATGGTCATACATGCTCCAATGATTATCAACCCAAGTACAATCTCATACAGGCCGGCTGGAGCCATGTTTTCCATCGAAAAAGCAAAGGCATCCTTTTTAACCATGGAATACGATAAAATCCCCACAATGGAGGATAGCATATACACCATATACGTCCGAATCGAACCGGTCATAAAAGCACGGGTTAAGCCCCGGGAAGCATGTTCTGTCCTGATCAGGCTTTGGTCATACAAGTGATTCAGCCCAAGTTTTTCAGGAAGCCATTGATATATCCCCTTCCATTTTGGGAACGTAACATACAGAAATGTCCCGAAAACAATAATTCCGATGGTCATGTACAATTCCGGTGTAAAGCCGTGCCAGAAGCTTATATGAGTATTAAATGATTGTCCCGCATCGATCAGTGCCGGTGAAATAGCGATCGCTGCCGGCTCGATGATGAATGTGGATAAAAGGTTTGGAAAAAATCCAAAAATCACCACCAGCGCTCCCAGCATCAAAGGTGGAAGCAGCATGCCAAACGGTGCTTCGTGCGGCTCCTTTTCCAATTGGTCCGGCTGGTATTTTCCAGTAAACGTTTTAAACAAAAGCAGCATGCTATATACAAAAGTAAATACGCTTCCAATCCATGCCAGTACAGGAAACAGGAATCCCCACGTTTCCATATTGAAGATATCCAGTGATAAGACATTGACCATGGAAGCCAAAAACATTTCCTTACTCAAAAATCCATTAAATGGCGGCAGCCCAGCCATCGAAAATGTGCCGATCAGGGCGATAGTAAACGTGACGGGCATGAGCTGCATCAATCCGCCAAGCCTGCGAATATCTCGGGTACCGGTTTCATGGTCAACAATTCCTGCCACCATAAATAAACTTCCTTTAAATGTGGCATGGTTGATCAAATGAAAGACTGCGGCGAATGTGGCAGCCATATAGATGTTGTCATCTAAATAAGTATAATGAAGGGCAGCTGCTCCGACTCCGAGAAGCGACATGATCAGGCCAAGCTGGCTAACAGTCGAAAATGCCAAAATGCCTTTTAAATCTGTTTGCTTTACTGCGTTAAAAGAAGCCCACGTTAAAGTGAAAATCCCCACCCCGCCAATGAGCCAGAACCACAATGCATGTTCCGCGAAAATAGGATTTAAGCGGGCGACAAGGTAAATCCCGGCTTTAACCATGGTTGCTGAGTGCAGATAAGCACTTACAGGAGTTGGCGCTTCCATCGCATCCGGAAGCCAAATATGGAATGGAAACTGAGCAGATTTTGTAAAGGCACCCAGCAGAACCAAAAGTAAAGCCGGAACAAAGAATGGGTCAGCGTAGATGATATCTGCCATCGATATGATTTCTCTGATGCTGAAAGTTCCTGTCATCAGATAAAGCAGCAAGAATCCGCCAAGCATCGCCAAACCGCCAAAAACAGTGATCAGCATGGATTTTTGTGCACCATATCTGGAGCGCTCCCTATGGTTCCAAAAGCCAATCAGCAGAAAGGATGAAAAGGAAGTCAGTTCCCAGAATGTATAAAGTACAATAAGGTTGTCTGACAAAACTACTCCGAGCATGGCTCCCATAAATAGCAGGATATAAAGATAGAAATGATTTAACTTTTCCTTTGCTTTAGATAAATAATAGACTGAATACAGGATCACCAATGTTCCTATGCCTGTAATTAATAAGGAAAACAATAAGCTGATTCCATCAATATAAAGAACAAAGTGAATGCCAAGGGATGGAATCCAGGCAACTGTCCGCTTAATTGTTTCCCCGGCAGCTGTCATAGGAATAAAGGATAAAAAGTAAATAAATAGTGTTAGTGGCAGTATGAAAACAATCCACCCAGTGTGTATTTTGCGAACATACTTATACAACAATGGAATGAAAATGGCTAGAAAAAAGGGGGCGAGTGTAGCCCAATGCAAGACTGACAAAGAAAGTTCCTCCTTTTTGAAATTGCTAGATTTATGGCGCCATACCAATTTGGGGAGATCACTGTATGAGCCGGCCTGTTGAAATGAAAAAAGGAGTCTGTCACTAAAGCGCATAGATCGCCCTTTGGTGACAGACTCCTCCTAAAAAAGATTTATCATGTTTTACGTGATAAGCTAACTAAATTGACTACAGAGAGTATACCATACGATGATTGGATTGCAAAGTTTTTTCGTCAAATGATTTGCAAAATCGTCAATCAACCATCGGATTTTTCTATGGTCAAATCTCCTTTATCCCGGCCTCTTGCTCATCACTACCGGCCAACTGCTCAGAAGACTTCATTGCCCTCGGCGGGGGCTTGGCTTTTTTACCTTCCGGGTTTGCTTCACACTCCACCAAAGCATCCAGAAGCCCAAAAGAAACAGACCGCCTGTAACATAAAAAACGGAGGAAATTCCAACATATCCCGATACGATTCCACCAAGCATCGGTCCGAAAACGTTGCCGAGAAAACGGAAACTCTGGTTGTATCCAAGAACTTCCCCCTGAAGTTCAAACGGGGCTTCCATTCGGATGTAGGCCGTGATGCACGGCAGCATTCCGCCTATGGACATTCCAAATAGGAATCTTAATATGACCAGCTGCCAAAGATCTGTGACGAACGCTTGAGGAACAATAAGCGTTGCTGCCAATATAAGCAGAATCATCATCACTTTGTCATAACCAATATCGTCACCAAGTTTTCCCCACCTTTTCGTAAGAAGCAGGTTACCGAACCCGGTTGCCGAAAAAGCCAAACCTGATAAAAATGCGACATTGTCTGCACTTGTTAATTCACTCACATAAAGGGAAAGGAGGGGTTGGATGCTGAATAATCCAGCTTGAACAATAAAGGCGATCCCCATAACACTGACTAGCATCCGGTGTTGCAGAATGATTTGGATTACTTTTTTTCTGGAAGGACGGTTCTTTTGCTTTTTTGACTCATTGTTTGACTTTTCCACAATCCCGAATAATACAACAAGCGTTGCAAGCACGATTGAGGATGCGGTAATAATAAACGTATACTGAAAACCGAAAGAATCGGCCATCACACCGCCAAGCAGAGGACCGAAAAGTGTGCCGGATACTGTCCCCATCTGTAAAATTCCAAGTGTTTCACCCGCTATTTTCTTGGGTGTCTGCTTTGCAATGAGTGCAATAGAAGTCGGAATGAAACCTGTTACGATTCCCATGACAAGCCTCAATAAAAAAAGCCCATGAACATGATGCATGAACCCCATAAGAAAGATACTTGCAGAAATTCCAAAACCATTAATCAGCAGTATTGGCTTAAATCCGTATTTATCACCAATTCTTCCCCATATAGGAGACATGAGAAAAGCTGTAACAAAAGTAATACCAAAAATAAAACCCGACCAGCGTTGGACATATTCATCGCTGAACTCACCGAATGTTTCAATATAAAGAGAAAGAAAAGGCATCACCATTGTCATGCTTCCTGCAATGATAAAGTTACAGACCCACATGATCCACAAGTTTCGCTTTTCGATACTGATATTAGCACCTTCTTGTATAAAATACTTCGTTTTTCTAGATATAAGTATACTTTTACCGGGGAAATATTCAACGAATACAGCTCGGAGAGCCATCTTCCCCGTGATTTACCTCTTTAACTTAAATGGATAACAAGGGCCGGAGAGCATATGAGCAGATATCTATACCCGGAAGCACAACAATTGAAACATCCCGTTGTATTTTTGCTTCATTTTTGAGGGAAATACAAAAAGCAGGCAAAAATGCCTGCCGGCGGATCAGGGCTTAAGGGGGTTCTGGCGGTAAATGGGCAGCCCTTGGAAACTTAGTGATATCGGTCGTATGCCGTTTTATTGAATATCAGGCCATTCAATACCATACATGATCTTATATTCCGGAATCAATACTTTTAATGCCTCCAAGCTGCGCCTGCTGAAAGGGTCATCGGGTTTGGAAACCAGTTCATCATAGAATTTCAGGACAGCATCTCTTAAACTGTCCTTATATGGAGGCACATCCTCTTTATATGGCCGGACCATATTGGACGGAACCTGAATTTGCTCCCGGTACGCATGTGCTTTTCTTTCGTGAAAAAATGGTACATCAACTTCACGCGGATGATGGAGGTTTCCCTGCATGGGATGTTTTAAAACTGCAAGAACCCGGACTACATACATATCCGGATGTATTTCCGTAATTTCCCCGACATAGGACCCTGTCTTTCTGAATGCTTTGACAATCTGCCCTTTTTCCATCATTGATCACCTCTATGCTTCTATTATGGCTGACTGAAGGTTAAAATGAAAGAATGATGATTTTATGCTGTACATGCTGTAAAGTAAACAGTGGAGGTTTTGGTAAGTTGGGAAAGCGGATACTTTTTGCTTTTTATTGTATGATGGTATTTCTGGTATCCGGTTGCGGCCAGGATGATCAACTTGAATGGAAGAAAGGAGATTCAAACATGTCTGAACAAACAAATTACCCGCAATTGACAAATGAAGTAGCGGAAAATGAGAAAGTTGTCCAAATGAATACGAGTATGGGGTCTATTAAAATGAAGTTGTTTCCGGAACAAGCTCCAAAAACGGTGGAAAATTTCATGAAGCACAGCAAAGACGGATATTACAACGGAATTATCTTTCACCGTGTCATCAAAGACTTCATGATTCAAGGCGGAGATCCAACCGGTACAGGGAGAGGCGGCGAAAGCATTTACGGTCAGCCGTTTGAAGATGAATTTTCCATGGAACTTTTCAATTTGCGAGGAGCTCTATCGATGGCAAATGCCGGACCGGGCACAAATGGCAGCCAATTTTTCATTGTCCAAAACAGCCAAACGGACCCTCGAATGAAAGGTCAAATGGAACAGGCCGGTTTTCCTAAGGAAATTATTGATGCCTATATGGAGAACGGAGGTACGCCACACCTTGACCACCGTCATACGGTATTTGGCCAAGTGATTGAAGGGATGGATGTTGTAGATAACATTGCAAATGTGGAAACTGGTGCGGCTGACAAGCCTGTAGAAGATGTAACAATTGAAAGTATTGATATTATTAAAGAATAAATGCTTATTAAACCAAGAGCTGTTAGGAAATTGGTGGAAAACTGATTTCCTGGCAGCTTTTTGTCTTTGAACAATACATGCACGGCACGCTTCACACAATTGCCACCATCCCTTGTTGGAACTGCCTTACCCGATTGGTTATAATGAAAGTATACTTTCTATGAAGAAGGGATGTTTACATGCTGTCTATTTTACAGTCATTTGTATTATATATGCCGTTTTTATATTTTCCTGAAGACAAGTCGGAATATATTCCTGCCATGATTTCCATGGCGATCTTTGGTGTTGCCTGCGTATTGACTTTTATTTGGATCAGAAAGATTTCAAAGAAACAAGAGCTTAAAACGAAAGAGATAGAAGAGCGGATAAATCAAGAAAGAAACAGCAAACAAGTATAAGCACCTTACCAGGTGCTCAGGCTGTCGAGAAACCCTCGACAGCCTTTTTAATTATTTATAATACTTGTTCTTTCACCGTTTTAATTTGTTAAAATAAAAATAACAAAATATGGCGGTGATAAAGTTGCTCCATACAAAATCA
>NZ_JBHUEO010000114.1:0-516 GCF_042680885.1 Siminovitchia sediminis
GAGTGGTTACTATGCCTATTTGAAACGGCCCAAAAAACTGGCCTCCCGTGAGAATCAAGCACTTCTCACCCGCATCAAACGTATATACACAATGCATAAAGGAACCTTGGGCGCTAAACGGATCGCCAAAGTACTTTCAACTTCTGGTTCGGCCGTCAATCATAAAAGGGTAGCGAGACTGATGAGGGAAGCCAACCTTAAAGCCAATGTCAGGCTTCCTAAATCCACTGCCGAGTCCAAGAGTGAGTCTGCAGGGTTTGTTTATGAAAACCATTTAAACCGTGACTTCGACACCCAATTTCCGGATACGAAATGGGTTACCGACATGACAGAGATTGTGCTGGAAGGACAAAAGGTATACATTTCCGCCCTGAAGGATTTATTCAATGGGGAAGTCATTGCTTTTGAAACATCTTCCAGTCCCAACCAAGAATTAATCTGCAGAACGATCCGGTCTGCCCAACAAAATAGAAAACTGAAAAACCTGGAAGGTGTGCTCATTCACAGTGATCGGGG
>NZ_JBHUEO010000115.1:0-523 GCF_042680885.1 Siminovitchia sediminis
TTGAGCTGGTTAAGAAGTTTCAATAAATAACACCAGATAAAATGTAAAGTAAATCTAAACAAAATGCCGATTTGGCAATTGAAAAAAGGTTTACTTTACATTTTTTTTTACTATACATAACCTTTTGACTCCGGGTCTGCAGCCCGACAAAGGTAGATACGGAATCCTCTTTGTTGCCTATACGACTGAAATTCTTCTGTATAGATAATATCGCCCCCATTTTCACTGACTGTCATCAGCTTGTCCTGGTCATAGACAATCTCTTCGGTCATTCCGCAATAATATTCAAACGCCTTTTCATGACAACGCAGGACATCCCGGGTGGTAAATGGCCGTTCCTGCCAATAGGCATATTTAAAGCGCGAGTGGGAAAGGACAAAGGCAATGACATATAGTTTCATCGTTTTTCCATCGAAGGTTTTAACCCTCATCTCCCCAAAATCCACCTGCATCTGTTTCCCTCTTGGCAATTCTTCAATGGCTTCATAACTCCGAAACGCAAGTGACTTAGGAATATGGTATT